>QJPH01000360.1 GCA_003242955.1 Candidatus Methylumidiphilus alinenensis | reverse complement strand
CCCCCGGTTAGATCATGCTCAAGGGGCGATATGGTTTCTTGGCTCATTGGGATTCCCTATGGGGGTCAAGCACTCTCGTGCGGCGATAGGGCAGCAATGATGCCTCATTACCGGTCGCCAATCAATGCTTCAAAGAGACCCGAGTCCATCCCATTGTGAGGAAACGTCCGCGTCGATGAAAAAGTCATTGAGCCATACTTTCAGGTATATTCTTTATTGGATATCACCTTATTCCGTCATACCGGCATGGATTGCCGGTATCCAGAAGACAGGGAGGTGAATCTAGCCTGCCCTCAATGGCATCTGGGTTTCGGCATTCCCTGCCGGAACGGCAAATTTTTTCTAAACTTACGCAGTGACGCTAGCGAATGGAAAAGATGGGCTAACCCACCCCCTGCAACTTGATCGGCTCGAATTGCTCCTTTTCCAAACCCGCCGCCCGTTCCGCCCAAGGGTCAACTTGTGAGGTTTGCTGCGACAATAGGAAGCGTTCATGCAAAATTCCACGGTTTTTTGGGTCATCGACCAAGCGCTGTTTCACATAGTTCAAGCCGACTCGCTCAATCCAATGAGCAGTGCGTTCCAAGTAGCGGGCTTCTTCGCGATATAACTGCATAAACGCCCCGGTGTATTCCAATACTTCTGCCTCAGTCTCCACTTTACACAGAAAATCGGTGACCCGCACTTTAATCCCGCCGTTACCGCCAACATGGATTTCATAACCGGAATCTACGCAGACTACGCCCAAATCCTTGATGCTGGCCTCGGCGCAGTTACGTGGGCAGCCGGAAACGGCGATCTTAAACTTGGCGGGGGTCCATGAACCCCATGTCATCTTTTCCGTCTTGATGCCCAAGCCCGTCGAGTCTTGGGTGCCAAACCGGCACCACTCTTTGCCGACACAGGTTTTCACCGTCCTTAACGATTTGCCGTAAGCATGGCCGGATACAAAACCGGCCTTGTTCAGATCGCCCCAGATTTTCGGCAAGTCCTGCTTTTTGATGCCTAACAGGTCGATGCGCTGGCCGCCGGTGATTTTCACAGTAGGGACTTGATATTTCTCCGCCACATCGGCGATGGCCCGCAATTCCTGCGGGTTGGTAACTCCGCCCCATATGCGCGGCACGACTGAATAAGTGCCGTCTTTCTGGATGTTGGCATGGGCGCGTTCGTTAATGTAGCGCGACTGCGGGTCGTCCTTGTATTCGCCAGGCCAAGCGCACAACAGATAGTAATTCAAAGCCGAGCGGCAGGAGGGGCAACCGTCCGGGGTTTTCCATTCCAATACCTCCATCAACTGGGGGATGGATTTCAATTCCAGCTTGGGGATGCTAGAACGCACTTCCTCATGTGTAAACGCCGTACAGCCACACATGGGCTTTTTCGAGGGCGCAGTGGAATAATCCCCGCCCAAGGTGCTGGCGAGAATCTGCTCCACGAGTCCAGTGCAGGAACCACAAGAGGCGGAGGCTTTGGTGTGTTTGCGGACTTCTTCCAAGGTGAACAATTTTTGACCGATGATGGCCTTGACCACATCGCCCTTGCACACCCCGTTGCAACCGCAGACCTCGGCAGTGTCGGGTAGGTTGGCGGCTTTGTTTTCCGCCCCATGGCCGACATCGCCGATTTGCGACTGACCAAACAGAATATGCTCGCGGAAGGCGGAAATATCCGCCCCTTCGCGCATCAATTGGAAATACCAAGCCCCGTCGATGGTGTCGCCAAACAACACCGCGCCCTTGATGCGATTGTCCTTGACCACCAGTTTTTTATAAACCCCACGTGCAGGGTCTTGGAAGGTCATGTCTTCAGTCGCTTCCCCGCCTTGGAATTGGCCGGCGGAAAACAAGTCGATGCCGGTGACTTTAAGCTTGGTCGAGTTCACCGAATTCTCATACCGTGCGATGCCGAATTCCGCCAAATGGTTGGCGCAGACTTTGGCTTGCTCAAACACCGGGGCGACCAAGCCAAATAATTGCTTGCGATGCTGCACACATTCGCCCACCGCATAAATGCGCGGGTCAAAGGTCTGCAAGGTGTCGTTGACGACGATGCCTTGCTCGCAATAGATGCCGGCGGATTTAGCCAAGGCCAAATTCGGTTCGATGCCGACTGCCATCACGACGAGATCGGCGGGAATTTCAGTGCCATCGGCAAAGCGCACCGCCTTGACGTGCAATTCGCCCAGCAGCGCCTCGGTGTTCGCCTTCAACCGGAATTTGATGCCGATGCCTTCCATGGCCTGCTTGAGCAAATCGGCGGCAGGCCGGTCCAACTGGCGGTTCATCAGATAAGCGGAATGATGGGCCACGGTTACGTCCATGCCTTGCTTCGCCAAGCCATTGGCAGCCTCCAGTCCGAGCAGCCCGCCGCCAATCACCACGGTGTTCCTCCCCCCGCCAGCGACCCGCAGCATGTATTCCACATCATGGATGTCACGGAAACCGATCACCCCCTCCAAATCCCGTCCGGGGACGGGCAAAAACCGGGATTTTGAACCGGTCGCCAACAGCAGCCGGTCATAATGGGTTTCCATCCCAGTTTCCGAACGCACCAATCGTCTTTTCCGGTCTATCGCCGTCACCTTGACACCTTTATATAAGGTGATGCCATGCTCGGCATACCAGGCATCGTCGTTGATCATGATGTCTTCCATGGTCTTCTCGCCGGCCAGCACGGGTGACAGCAGGATGCGGTTGTAATTGCCATAAGGTTCCGCGCCAAACACAGTGATGTCGTATTTGTCGGGGTTCAGCTTGAGCAATTCTTCCAAGGTCCGTACCCCGGCCATGCCGTTGCCGATCAACACGAGCTTTTCTTTCATCGTCATTACCTAAACCATGCCTTGGGGTTAGCTCGAAGACTATTTTTGTCGCAAAAAAAAGCATCGGGCCTATACCCCCCATGAAGGGACATAGGCACGACGCCGTTGTCGTGAAACCGCTGCACCGCCGTTGGCACTTTGGAATCTCTGTACCTAATTAAAGCAGTTAGTATGCCATTTTTATTGATATTCCTATCTAACTGTTTTTTATTATAATGATAGCTTTATAAAGGGTTTGGCAACGCTCTTTTCAACACGAATCGCACCAAGGATAGAATGCTTGCCCATAACTGGTGCAAGCTGGTTGCAGAGTCAAATAAACTCATCCAATCGCGCCAGATGCTTTTCGGGTGATGCTTGTACAAAACGCCCCCGAATCCAAGGCTGTGCCAGCGGCTAAGCCGCGTTCGGTGATTACCGGCGAACGCATGGAGAAGATCAAGGGTGGACCGAACTGGGAAGAAATCTTCGGCATCGAGTTTGAATCGCGTTCCAATTCCAATCGGCGTTGTCAACACTGGCGAGTTAGGGCTGAAGCTCGATCTCCCCCGGTCGCCAGGTCTTGTCGAACCACGGTTCGAGCGGCCCGTAGAGGCGCAGGATCATGAACCATCCTTTGCCGGGAATCGTCTGCACCCAGTTGTTCTCAAGCCCTTTCGGCGGGCGCGGGCCAAAATAGACATCGACTGACCCGTCGGCGTTCGTCTTCAGCGCTTGGTTCTGGCTGCTCACGCTCGGAGACTGTTGATCCGTCTGGACCATCGAGCGCGTCTGGTTATCATAGACGATGACCGACCAGAAATCCTTCACCGGCACGTTGGGCGGCAGGCGCATCTTGTAGGTCTTTCCGCCGTCGAACGGATTGCCCTTTGAGTCCTGAACCGCCCATGGATACTGCGACCCCTTGCCGACCATCTTCATCTCCATGGCAGGGGTAACGCCGGTGGCAAAGTAGTAGTAGAAGATGTAGCCGTCCATGTTCGTCACGCCGGGTGCGTTCTCAAACTTCTTACCAATTCTCGAAGACCTCATAATTCTGAGATTTCCTGTCAAGTCTTCCATGGCTATACCCTTCGCTTCCGCGATTTGGGAAAGATGTTCAAGACGCACCGGATTCAGTCCAAAATCCATATTGATGGGTTCGTCTAAGTCGGCCATCTCTAGGCCATGGTCTTTCCACGCCCGTCTGGCGATGGCCCAGCGATGGTTTTCAAAACCGAGCCGGTCTTTACTATTTGCTAAACTTGTAGGGCGGCAACACATCACTTTAACACCCTGTGATGTTGGCGACTAAATTGTCTAGGTTATCCGAAAGAATTTTCAACAATCCGTCAATTTGATCGGTTGTGCAACCGCCCTTGATGGCCTTCTCCACTTCTTCAGCCTGACGTTGCAATTCCAACGCCCCTAAGGTTCCACTTAAGCCTTTCAACGTATGGGCGATGCGTCTTGCCTCTAGGTATTGTTGGTCATTCAAACAAGCCCTTATTTTGTTAACCGCATCAGCATGGTTTAGGGCAAATTTGCGCAATAACTTAAGGTATAAATCCCGTTTACCCATTACTCGCGCCAACCCCGTTGCCACATCCAAGCCAGGAATTTCTTCTAGCATACTGGGTTTGGTTGGCAGCACTGTCGCGTTGCCCGTCAAAGGTGGTGAATTCCTAGCCCTAGGGGGTTTTATCCATCTGACAAGAACAGTATAAAGTTGTTCGGGAATAATGGGTTTCGCAACATAATCATTCATTCCCGAAAGCAGGCATTGTTCACGGTCGGAAGCCATCGCATTGGCAGTCATTGCCACAACGGGCAAATCCTTCAGGCGACTATCCTTGCGTATTTCGCGTGTCGTTGTAATTCCGTCCATTATCGGCATTTGAATATCCATTAATACCAAGTCATACAGGGACGATGCGATTTTGTCCAGCGCCACTCTCCCATTCTCGGCCACATCCACCTCGAACCCAACCCCTACAAGCAATTCGGTTGCCAATTCTTGGTTGATGTCATTGTCTTCCACCAACAAAATTCGAGCGCTGCCTAGGATATTCAGCCGCTCAAGCGCCTTTTCAAGTGAGAGCAATCTTGCCGGGGAATGGGCATAAAGGGTTTGCCCGCTTGATTCCAGATTCTTTAACCGGGGGTTTCCTTTGACAAGCCGGACAGTAAACCAAAAGCTGGAACCTTTGCCTAATTCACTTTCCACGCCCACCCCGCCGCCCATCATTTCCGCCAAGTTTTTGCAAATGACCAAGCCAAGCCCGGTTCCGCCATATTGCCGGGTGATTGTTGCATCTGCCTGACTAAAGGGCTGAAACAATCGAGCCAGTTGTTCCGAAGTCATGCCTATGCCTTGGTCTTTAACCGAAAATCGCAGCAAGACATCCTGCCCGGCGTCTTCAACCATACTGACTTTGAGGAGAATGTCACCTGAATGGCTGAATTTGACCGCATTGGTGGCATAATTGACCAACACTTGACTCAGTCTGAGTGGGTCGCCTAGCAATTGATGAGGTACATTGGGTTCAATTTCGAACAGTAATTGCAAATTCTTAGCCTTGATTTTGTCTGCAATCAGGCTTGCCACCATGGAGAAGACATTGTCCAACACAAAATCCACCGCTTCGAGCGACAATTTACCCGCCTCGATTTTTGAAAAATCCAAAATGTCGTTAATGATCCCCAACAGGTGCTGACCGGACAGATGGATTTTTTCTAAATAATTGCGTTGGCGGGGGGTCAGTTCAGTTTGCAAAGCAAGATGCGCCATGCCAATGACGGCATTCATTGGGGTACGGATTTCATGGCTCATATTGGCTAGGAAACTACCCTTGACTTTAGTGGCTTCTTCCGCGACATCCTTGGCAAGTTGCAGTTTCTCTTCAATCTCTTTGCGAAGGGAAATATCGATTACCGTGCCAAGCATTCGCAACGGAAGGCCGTCAGCATCTCTTTCCATCACCTTGCCGCGACCTAATAACCATATCCAATGACCGTCTTTGTGCATCAACCGATACTCGGATTCGAATGAAGTTGTCTCCCCTTTTAGATGCTGCTCAATAGATGTTTGGATACTATCCAAATCATCATGATGCACTTTTTCTAACCATGTATTAGCATCAGGTTCAAACTCTTCAGCACTATAGCCAAGTTTCTCGCACATATTATCGTTAAATTCGACTCTGCCAGTTGGTATATGCCAATCCCACATGCCAATCTCGCCGCTATCTAATGCCAAGCTCAAACGTTGCTGGCTTTCGGAAAGCTTCTGATTCAATTGCCTGAGCTCGGTTATATCGATGCAAGAGTCAATATAACCGAGAAAAGTTCCTTGCTCGTCAATGCGTGGTACGCCATTATCCAGTATCCAACGATATTCTCCATCAAATCGGCGTAACCGATATTCTATGGAAAAGACTTGCCGCGCATCAAATGAAGCGGTATAGATATCTAGGCAATACTGAAAATCGTCTGGATGTACGCCTTCCGCCCAACCCTTGCCCATTTCCTGCTCCAAGGTTCTGCCGGTGAATTCCAGCCAGACTTTGTTGAAGAAAAAGCCAAGCTTATCCAATCCAGCCATCCAAATCAGTACTGGCGCACAGTCAGCCATGCTTCTAAAGCGACTTTCACTCTCCTGTAGTGACTTTTCGTTAGCTTTGCGCTCGGTGATGTCAATGGAATAACCCGCCAGCAAGGTTTCATCCCCAACCATGATTGGGAACTTAATCGTTGAATAGTCACGGCCATTAAAATGTTCATCGAGTTTCAGCAAACTACTGTTGCTGACTACAGCCCTGTCATCTGCGGTCATCTTCTCGGCTAATTCACTAGGAAAAAGTTCAGACATGCTCTTTCCTTTCATGTCCTGACCCGCAACGCCAATCATCTGTTGATAATTATCACTGGCTTCAATGACACGGCTTTCAGTGGGTGTCACCTGCTTTATAAAGGCGTAAATAGGCGAATGCCGGATAAACAGGGAAAGCAATTCCTGGGATTTATGCAACGATTCTTCCGCCCTTTTGCGTTCGGTGATGTCGCGGATTGAACATATGATGACTGGCTTGCCTTCATGGATAAATGGCGAAGCACAAACCTCCACAGGAACAGGACTCCCGTCTTTCCTGATATCCACCGACTCGGCACAATAACGCTGGCCTTGCATTATGGTCTCTATAGCATCCCTTGCCTTTTGTTGGTGATCCGGGTGGATAAGCTGGTTGGCAGACATGCCAATCATCTCGCTGCGTTCATAGCCATAAAGTGAAATCGCATTAGGGCTGGCATCTAAAATTCGACCATCCATGCCAAAGATCACGAGGGTTTCTGCGGAGTTTTCAAAAATGCCACGGTAATGGTTTTCGCTTTGGCTCAACCTTTCTTCAATCTGTTTGCGTTCGGTAATATCCGTGATGAAACCATGCCACAATACCGAACCATCCGCTTCAAGTTGCGGTATGGAATTACCGTACAACCAACGTACCCTGCCATCGTCAAATTTCACCCGATATTCATATTGCCAAGGAGTTAGCGAACGGGCCGACGAGAAGATGGACGCTTTGACTGCATCGTGATCCTCAGGATGGAGAATGGCAAAAACCTTGGCCGCATTTTCTCTGACTTCCTGTGGACTGACACGGTAAATTTCATGTATGGCTTCACTAGCATAGGGAAAGCAGGAAGTGCCATCTGGGCGTAGGCGGTATTGATAGACAACACCGGGAAGGCGGCTGGTGATTTTTTGGAAACGCTCTTCCAATTCCTGCAATGCCAGCTTGTTAGCCTTATTAAGCGATTTATAAATCGCAACGGCCACACCCGACATGAGCAAGATGACCAGCATCAGCAAATAAACCAACATCATCGTATTTCCCGTACCGTTAGCAATTCTCTCACGGCGTGATGCCGATCAGATGAGGAGCCAAGCGCCGCACACGCTGTAATCGCTCGCTTTTGCTTTTAAGCTGCCGGTGTCGGTCAGTCTCGGTTGTCAAACTTGCTTGGATTGTGTCTGATTTTTGTTGGGCTTCCGCCCAGGCTTTTGTATTGACAAAAGCATCGCGAGTCGCAATGCGAAGCGTCTCCACGGGAGCGCCTGCGTATGCACTCAATCCCGTTAAAGGGCTATCTAGGTGGATGTCTGCCGCATGGATGAATCTCACTGACTGTCACCTTTTAAGAGTATTTGCTATCTTTGCGTGAACATTTATACAGCTAAGTCTAGCAGAACCAAATCATTTAAAAAAAAACAAGATGGGTATCGAAGCAGAAAAAGCTAATTTATGCGTTATCCAGGCGACTTGACCTTCAGCGTTTATACTGTTGCCGGGATGTTTTACCCGGCAGACAAACACTAATTACAACCCGTAAGGTGGATACAGGGATGTGATCCGCCGAATGAAAACGGCCCAGCCTACAACATTCGGCGGAACCCGTCCATGGTTCCGCCTTACGGCCTTGTTGGGCCGCTCGCTGATCACTGCGACAGATGCAAACCGCTGGCAAGTTAGGGCTGAAGCTCGATCTCCCCCGGTCGCCAGGTCTTGTCGAACCACGGTTCGAGCGGCCCGTAGAGGCGCAGGATCATGAACCATCCTTTGCCGGGAATCGTCTGCACCCAGTTGTTCTCAAGCCCTTTCGGCGGGCGCGGGCCAAAATAGACATCGACTGACCCGTCGGCGTTCGTCTTTAGCGCTTGGTTCTGGCTGCTCACGCTCGGAGACTGTTGATCCGTCTGGACCATCGAGCGCGTCTGGTTATCATAGACGATGACCGACCAGAAATCCTTCACCGGCACGTTGGGTGGCAGGCGCATCTTGTAGGTCTTTCCGCCGTCGAACGGATTGCCCTTTGAGTCCTGAACCGCCCATGGATACTGCGACCCCTTGCCGACCATCTTCATCTCCATGGCAGGGGTAACGCCGGTGGCAAAGTAGTAGTAGAAGATGTAGCCGTCCATGTTCGTCACGCCGGGTGCGTTCTCAAACTTATAGCCGCCGAAGAACGGCAGGCGCCACGCGCTGTTCTGGAAGAAGTAGGCGTCTTTCGAGCGCACCTTGAAGGCGATGGTACGCGCTGTGACGGCACCGATATTGGCCGCGTCCGTGAGTATCTTCTTCATCCGCTGGTCGGGCGAGAAAGGTTGCCCTTTGACTATGCCGATGGAAGCAAACAGGCCAAGCATCGTCGGATCGCTGCCTGCCGAGGGTTCTTCCTGGATAACCTTGTTCAACAGTTCCCAGAACGCGTAGTCGCCGGGTGCGACAAAGTTTGCGGGAACACCAGAGGCATTGATGAACTTGACCGATGGAGGATTGGCGGCCTCCGCCAGCGGATAGATCTTCAGGTGCTGCTTGACCGACTCGACGCCGGGCTTCGTTGAGCCATCGACGAGGAAGGCGCGAAAAAAGAGCCAGTTGCCAAACGTGCTCGGCCGCACGACCACATAACCCGCCGGGACCTCGCCCTTGTAGCCGGGTGGTAGAACGAGGTACTTGCCGCCTTTGCCCCGATCCTCGCCGGTAATGCCCACATCGGCGACCCAGCGATACCAGAAATCGTTCACGCCGCCCAAGACCTCGGGCGGAATCTCGACGACCAGCGGGCCTTTCTTCGTGTCGAGCCAGATGAAGTTGTAGATGGTGTTGTCGTTCGCGGTGAGTTCCACCGTCCGGGCATCGACGAGGTCTTCCCAGATGACATCGGTCTGGTTGTCCGGCCCGAACTTGCGGAGCGAGTCGCGCATGCCAGCCTGATTCACGATTGGGATCGCCATGAGGTAAGCCTGTAGGGCGCGCGAACGATCAAGATTGTCGTAGATCTTCTCGACGGTGTCTGCCTTGGGGTAGCCGTATCTCAGATTCAAGGTGCCGATGGAGCTTTCGATCTTGTCCGGCACGGCGATGCCCGGTGCCATGGGCGTTGAGAACTTGAACTGAGAATCCGCCGGCGCGCCGACATGCGCCTGCCCGAAGGTCCGACTTGGCGCAAACAGAACCATTGCGACCAGCGCTGCGCATAGGTAGATCCGATTAATTGACTGCATTGCTTTTCTCCGTTTTTACTGTGAATCTGCGTTTAACTACTGTGGGTGCGTTTAGTCAACGTACTCATTCTTATATCTAGTAATCGTTTGGGGGATGGTTTAATGGCTTTTAATACCGGCAAGCATTGACCCAAGTTCATCTATGGCATTAATCAAAATTTTATCCAGATCGATATGGGCATTGATCAAATGAACTTCATCAGCATTGCTGGCATTAACCAGTATGGCTTGACGGGTTAACTCTTCAAGCATTTGATAGGAAGATTGCTTGGAAACATTAGAATCATTGGGTTTATTTTCCAATCTATCCGCAAAACCAAGCAATGCTTGTGAGAAAGAATGGTCTAGCGCCGCCTGTAATTTGATCAAAGCCGCAATTTGATCTCTAAATTCCTTGCCAACATGATAATGGTGTCGGGCTTGAACCCGTCTGGCGATGGTATGTAGTGTGCCTATCATCAGGCCCATGGTGTTTAATCTTGAGCTTGCACCAGCTTGGTTTGAGCCCGGTTCAATTTGGGCATGTTCCAAAAATGTCTGCGCGCTTTGCAGATCACTATCGATTGACTTCAACATCGCAGCGGATGATAGCCGGTCGGGTGGCGATGCCACACCCATGCTTAGGAATTTCCCAAAGGTGCGCATACTGGCTGCTAGCTTTTTCGTAAGCATGCGTTCTGAGCGCTGGGGCCAGATGACATAATCAATGACACCGACGACAGTAATCCCTAACAGAATACCCAATACACGGTCACGCGCACTTTCCAGATCGGTAACGGGTCCATAGCCGGGTAGTACCGCATGGGCAAACGCAAATCCAATTTGAGTGCCAACATAGGCTATACGTGGACTACCCGAACCCACCCAAGCAGAAAGCCACATAACCGGGGCAATCGACAACATAAACCCGGCAATGGTTTCCAAGGCTGGCTCTAGTACGATGATAAAAACATAGGCCAACAATCCACCTAGGATTGCGCCCATAATCCGCATCACTGATTTTCTATACTCGGCACCCAGGCTCGTTTCCGCGACGATGACACAGGTCAACAGGGCGGTGTCGATTCCGGGCCATCGAAAGGCTTGAACCAGAAACAAACAAATCATGACTCCCAAGGCAAACTTCATTCCATAATGCAATGCATCCATGTTATCGACCCAGAATTGTTTAGAGAGCCAAAACAGTGGTGAGGTTTGTCCCTTACTTGATGCAGGTTCGGTTTCATTGACTGTTGGCTGGCTGACGGGACCGTATAACAAGGCTAGGCAACGGCTTGTCCTTAAAGCTGAATGCTCCAATTGATGCAGAAGCAAAAACAAAGAGTCATTGGAGGGTGGATTTGAAATTTCAACACTGAGTTTATTGTCGGCTGAATTTTCAATGGGTGTTTCGCATTCTATCAATGCCTTTTGCAATTCACGGCACTCCACGCCGATTGCATAAATCTTTGCCCGGTCAGATCCGGTCAATATCAGGCTTGGGTCCGTCTCCAATACGAGGTTATTTAATTTGACCGTGACATTAAACCAAGCATCGACCTCTACGATGAAATCAATCCACTCGGCATGTTTATTCTTCAATGCCGAATCGGTCATTTCGGCACGAGATAGGATGGCGAATTGGCGGGATACGTTTACCAAAGTGGGTGTTTCGTCAGATTTGGACAGTATGGCGCGGTCGCCCCCTTCAACTTGCCTCGCTAACCGATCAAGCATGTGGGCGATGAAATCCAAGCGTTCGTCCAAAGTTTTAATCAACAATTTTTCATAGTTTTGGGGCCAAAAAATCAGTTGGGCGGCAATGGATGTGCCAAAAGCAAGCAAGCCCAAGGTAGGGAAAATCCACAATGCGCCATAAACATTCTGTTCGGGGTGTTCAGGATTATAAAGAACCGAAAAGACATACAACATGGGGGGGATTGTAGGCGTTCCGGTCACCCGTGAAATGAAAAGTAGCACGGTAATCAATCCGTATGACCAAGGCACCAAAAACCAAGGCTGGTCTCCCCACATGGCTAGGCTGATGATGCTTATGACTATTGCAACGACTTCCAATCTCATCAACTTCCAAGCGCTTACCCGCGTCGTGGTGTGATCCATCATCGTTGGCGCTAGCATCATCACGAAGGAAAAGCTCAAAGCAATGATCGAGGGCGGCCGCAATGTCACGCCAACGAAGGAAATGATCATCAAAGTGATGAACAAGCGCATCGTCAAAATTCTTCGTGCCGGAGTCAAACGCAATTCAGTGCGGAGAAAATCCGCCGGCGTCATTCCAAACCAAAGATGTTGCCAAATCTCATGCATTTATCGCAAACCGACTTCGGTTGAAACCTTCGAGGCTTTCGCTTGTTTCATTGTGCCTAGCTCAAGGCTTGGATGCCGCAGCCGGACTTTGTGCCGGTTTGCCCAAAATGGTGGTGAATGCGGTCATGCCCATGCGAAACGGGTAAGCCGGATCGCGATCCAGCAATTTGATGCGTACTGGAAACCGTGAAGCCAATACAACCCAATTCAGGGTTCGTTCCACTGTAGGTAGGGAACCCTGCTCCTTTATGTTGTCTGGAAAGTTTGCCCAACCTATGCCCTGCACTTCACCTCGAAAATGTTTGCCTGGATAAGGGGCAAGGAACACATCGACCGCCATGCCGGGTTGAATGGATTGAAGATAAGTTTCTTTGTAGTTGGCCATCACGAACCAGACGCGGTCATCTGCCAAAGCGAATAATTTTTGTCCGGGCTGGACATATTCTCCGACAGCGATATTCAGATTGGTCACATAGGCATCAAAGGGGGCGTAAACGGAACAGTACTCCACATCTAGTTCGGCATTCTGCACTTCGGCGTGTGATGCTTCAATCTTGGCATTAAGGTTTCCGAATTGAGCCAAATCGGCTTCTGCTTTGGCATGTTCCTTATGGGCGTAATTGACGGTCATGATGGCGGCTTGGTGCTTGGCTTTGGCATCCCTGACTGCCGCTGCCGAGGCATCGCGGGCCGCCGTGGCTTCGTTTATCTTGTTTGCAGTGACGAACTCCTTTTCCAGCAAGGGCTTTATGCGGTCGAGATAACTTTGGTCGTAAGCGGCCTTTGCTTCCAACCGGGCAATCTCAGCGTTGGCAGCATCCTGCTCATGTTCCATTTGGGTTATTTTTGCCGAGGCTGCACCGATCTGCACCTTGTTGGCTTCAACTTCCTTTTCAGTGAGTTGATGCCTGGCTTTGGCTTGGGCAAGCTTGGCTTGATAAGGTCTGGGATCGATCACGTATAATAAATCGCCTTGTTTGACCCACTGATTGTCGGCAACGTTTAGCTTCACTATGCGACCACTGACATGTTGGGGCATGATGTCAACGATGTTGGCGCGTACCATGGCATCATTGGTGTTGGGATGTGAAATGTTGACGTTCCAAACCATTAAACCTGTCACCACCGCCCCGGCTATAATCAATATCCCGAGTACTTGGCCCACAATTTGTTTGCTGCGTTCATTCATAGTCTGGGTATCTGGCAAAGGCTTGGGTTCATTCGGCAAAGCCCAATAGCCAAGTTGAAAAGGTTAGCAGCGCCCAGAGGCTGGTGTAAATGAGCACTGGATGGCCCAAATATGGATCAAGCTTCAACCAATGAAAAATCTGGGAGAAAAGGACAGTAAGCACCACCCCAGTGACCATGCAAACGATCCATGGTGGCCAGAAAGAACCTTGTATACTCAGTAGAGGATCGCAAGCGGCAAGCGGCAAAACCAGCAAGATCGTAAAACTGATATGTAAAGACCGTGACATAATGTTGTTGGTGTCGTTTGTTTAAACTTGCCCAGTTTATTGCGGTTCGACTGGGTTTTCTTTCTGCGTGTCCATTTCTTGGGCAGCGGAGGACTCGGCCTTCGCATGCAACGACCAGTCCATGTGTGTAGCCGTGATGGCCCCCACCCGCAGGCCGATGCGTTCACCGAGCGGCCCGGCCACCATGGACCCTAGCGCCCCTATTGCCGCCTCGGTCCCTGCCTCGCCGACCACCCTCTTCGCTGAATCGGCAAGCCATTCTTTCGCTTCGCCACCTTCGGCTTCAACCTGCGGATGCCCGTCCACCTGCTGCTTTGCTTTACGATACAGGTGGAAGGCACCACTTTCGCCCACTTCTCCGGCAATCGCCTCACCCACCGCCGCGCCGACCATCGCTCCGGCAGGGCCGGCCAAGACACCGCCGATGGCCGCGCCCCCGACGACACCGGCTTTCCCTCCAGCGTTATCACCGGCCTTGCGGCCGAGGAGTTCAGGCAGCGCTTCCATTCGTCCTTTGGGCGACAGGTCAGCATCGGCATCCTCGGGATGGAAGGCTTCATGGGTCACGTCGTAGCCCAGTTTGGCACCAATGGACAAACCGGCAAAACCGCCTGCTTCGGCACCGATCAAGGCACCTGCAGGACCGGCAAGCGAGCCTAGCACGCCTCCAATCGCCGCACCGACGACTTCCCCGGCCGACATCCCGGCAACGGCACCACCCACCGCCGCCGGATCGACGGTATCCTTGAGAGTGTCCATCGCTTTATGGCCGGTTTCCAGGAAAGGCTGCGCGGTTTCCTGCGTGAACTTGGCGGCTGCCTCGCCTTTAGATCGGGTGGCTTTGTGGGCATTTTCCACGGTGGCTTTCCAAAGTCTATCTGCCGTCCCGCCAAACTTGCCGATAGCTTCCCTAGCCCCACCCAGCGACCGCCAGAAACTTTTGCCTCCGGCTGCCCGGTCAGAAGAACCTTGGCTGGCATCTGGGGCAGGCGGGTTGGGCTTTTCAGCACCAGTCAAAGTTGATTTTGTGGGTTTTTCCATGGCAAACTCTGTAATGCGTAATGGTACTCGTTTAAAACTGACCACCTTTTCTCATTGAAAAATGACCAAGGGTCGATGGTCAGGTTTAAAAAGCATAGGAATTTCAATATGTACTACCACACATCGTCAAAATTATATATGACCGTGGTGGGCCTTTGTCAACGATAATCAATTCTCATTTAGGAAAGTTTTTTCAATGCGGATTTATTCGCCCAAGGTCGGCTTAAGCCGTACCTACTGTATTTTGTTGCCCGCCCAATCATCACCCGTGCTCCCCGCCGAATACACCAATGTAGCCAACGAATTCAATAAAGACGTCCGGCTTTCAATCTCGGTGAAACGGGCGCTCGCCAAATTGCGTTCTGCTGTCAGCAGTTCAATGACAGTGGACAAGCCATTGGCATAACTTTCCCTGAGCGCTGCGTGGGATTCTTCAGAAGCTTTGAGTAAAGCCAAGGCATATTCTCGTTTTCTGATCGCCGTTTTCACGTCAGCGTAACTTTTCCAAACTTCTTTGATGATTTGCAGTTGAAGCGCATCGAATTCAGCTTGCGCAGCTTCACGTTTTGCCGTGGCTTGGTTCACTGCATTGGCAGTGGCAAAGCCTTCAAACAAATTCCATTCAAACGTGAAGCCAGCCCCATAATCCAAATAATTTTTATTAAGCTCATCAATGTTATTGTATGGCGAATTGGGAATTTGCAGAGTACCCGGACCCGACCAATAATTATAATCAAACGTAGTGGTCCCTGCCTTGGCACCTAACGAAACCTTAGGCCAATAACCTGCCTCGGCTTTTCTGATTTCAGCTTCTTTAGCGCGAAGCTCTGCCAAACGAGCAGACAGATCGGGGCGTTGGCTGAGCGCCTCATCAATCAGTTGGTCAGCGGATGCCTCAATCGAATGAGGCAGCGGTATGTCGGTAATCGCGACCGTTTTGACTTCAATGTTTGGCGTGATGCCTAAGCTTTCCGCCAATTCGGCTTGGGCATCCGCCACCTTTCCTCGTGCCGACTGGAGTTCATATTCCGCCTTGGCCTGATCTTGTAAGGCTAACAGCAATTCTGGTTTAGTTGCTATCCCCTGCACCCGTTGAGCTTCGACCGATTCCGAATTTTTATGTGTCTGCTTCACTGTGATTTCGGCAGCAGTCACTTGGGCCAAGGCCGCGTTGTAAGCGAAAAATGCGCGCTGCACATCATAAGCAACCTTTTGATGTGTTCGATTAAAGCTATAATTGGCAGCAACCAATTGTTGCGTGGCTTGATCGATCTGAGCAGGCCGTTTCACGTCGAAGAGCGCCCATGAAAGCTCTAAATAGGGTTGGAATGTAGTGCCACGAAACGAGAAAATGCCCGAAGCTTGTTGAGCATAATTGTAATTGCCTTTGGCGTTCAGTGCAGGCAACCAACTGGATTCGGCAATGCCAAGGCCCGCAGCAGCGGATCTTGCCTGTTCCCATGCCGTTCGAGTCGCCGGATTAGAACGCAATCCAAGATCAACCAATTCTGCCAAGTTGTATGTTTTATTCGCTTCCACCAAGGCATTACCCTTTGGCAAGGATTTGGCCCTGCTTAATTCGATTGAATCGCCTTGGATAGGTCTTGGACCCCACGCTTTTGATTGCATAAAGGGCGCGGCAAGTTGCGGGTCCAGCGCTTCGGCAATCGAAGGATTATTAATGGGGTGTTGGCAACCGCAAAGTAACAGGAGGATGGTGATTGTCCCTATATGACAAACCGAGGGTATAATCCAATCAAGCATTGCAACAGCTACTTAGGTGGACTATTTTTATCATTTTAGGTACTTCATCACCATCGCCAAGAATGCTTGCGTTGCTCTGCTTTGGATGCCTACTGCGACCCAGGCGGGCCACGACGCTGCGGCGTACCATCGACTGCGGTTGATTCAGCCGTCTCAAGCTTCTTGATGTCCTCCGGCGTCAGTTGCGGCCGGTCTACCTTAAGGGTCAGCTTGTTAAGTTTGGCGGTCAGCGTGAATGGCGGCTGGTAGTCGGCATCGTTCACGCCGGTCAGGGTGTCAGAGCCGATGTCGAAGCTCTCGTCCCATTGCAGGGTCATGGGCAGCGTATGCGGCATGGTAATGGTTTGGACTTCTTTGCCGTCCACCTTAAGCGTGCCGGTGCCAGAGCGACCGAGACCGCTCATGTTATTAAACGCCAGCGTGCCGATGCCGAGGCCGTCATATTTGAAGTCGAACTCCACTGTGTGTTTACCGGGCGTGAGTGCGTCTGGACCTTCCCACTTGATACGGTTCAGATCAATCAGGTTCCAGAGAAATACCGGCTTGCCCTTGAGCAGGTAGAAGCCATAGCCAGCGAAGCGCCCGCCGGAGGTGAGGATCATGCCTTCCGCGCCACCCTGCGGCACATCAATATCCGCTGTGATGGTATAGGAAGAATTCAGCAGGAACGGCGAATCGCCCTGTGGCAGGCCGACCATGGGTTTGGTATAGACAAACTCGGTGCGGCCAGCGGTGATGTTCGGGCGCGGGGCGACGATGCGGGCGGCCACCGAGGCATCCATCGGAAAGACTTGATACTTCTTCGCCTCGGCTATGAACATCTGCTTCATCTCTTTAACTTTGTCAGGATGCTTATCGGCGATGTTCTGGGACTGGCTGAAGTCGGTGTTGAGGTCGTAGAGTTCGAGCACCTGATTGTTAAGCGGGTCGGGATTGGCAACGCCGAAAGCTTCCCACGGTGCCCGGTTCACCTTGGTGCTGAGCAGCCAGCCTTCGTGATACAACGCCCATTGACCAAACATCTCGAAGTACTGGGTCTTGTGCTGCGACGGCGCTTTGGCGTTCTTGGCATCGAAGGTATAGGCGAAACTGGTGCCCTCGATGGGTACTTGCTTGATGCCGTCCACCGTTTTTGGAGCAGGAATGCCGGTGACTTCTAGGATAGTGGGCACCACGTCAATGACATGCATGAACTGTTCGCGCAGGCCGCCCTTGTCCTGGATGTGGCCGGGCCAGGCTACCACCATGTTCTGGCGAATGCCTCCGAGTTTCGAGGCGTTTTGCTTGAACCAGGTAAACGGTGTATCAAAGGCCCAAGACCAGCCCGCCGACATGTGGTTGTAAGTCTGCTCGGAACCCCAGACGTCATACCATTTCATTTGATCTGCCACAGGCACCGCGACACCATTAAAGAATGCAACTTCGTTGGGGGTGCCAAATGGACCGCCCTCCGCGCTAGTACCGTTGTCGCCGTTGATGTAGATGATGAGTGTGTTGTCGAGCTTGCCCATATCCTCGATGGTTTGAATGACGCGCCCGATTTCGCTGTCGTTGTAGGCCGCATAGGCGGCAAAGACTTCCACCTGCTTGATGTAGAGCTTCTTCTCTTCAGGTGTCAAATCATCCCAGTTTTTGAGGACATTCGTCGGCCATGGCTCTAGTTGGGCGTCCTGTGGGATCACGCCGAGCTTCTTCTGCTTTTCGAATATCTGATCGCGAAGCTTGTTCCAGCCCTGGTCAAAGAGGTGCATTTTGCTGATCTTCTCCACCCATTCCTTGGTCGGGTGATGGGGCGCATGCGTGGCACCAGGCGCGTACTTGATGAAGAACGGCTTGCTGGGCATGGTCTGGTTGATGCGATTGAGGTAATCAATGGCATCGTCGGCCATTCCAGTAACCAAATTCCATTCTGGCTTACCTTGGAACGGATAAATTTGCGTGGTGTTGCGGAATAGATTCGGCTGCCACTGGTTCGCATCGCCACCGACGAAGCCATAAAAGTACTCGAAGCCCATGCCGGTCGGCCATTGCTTGAACGGACCAACCTGGCTGGCTTCGAAGGCAGGGGTGTTGTGATCCTTGCCGAACCATGAGGTGGCGTAACCATGATCAAGCAGAATGCGCCCGATGGTGGCTCTGTCCGCGGCGATGATGCTGTTATAGCCGGGGAAACCCGTGGACTGCTCGGAGATCACGCCAAAACCGGCCGAGTGATGGTTGCGTCCGGTGATCAGCGCGGCCCGCGTCGGCGAGCACAGCGCGGTAGAGTGAATGTTGTTATAGCGCAGACCGTTATTCGCGATGCGATCCATCGTAAGCGTCGGGATGACGCCACCGAAGGTGCTCGGTACGCCAAATCCGGCATCATCCGTGATGATAAGTAGGACATTGGGCGCCTGTTTGGGCGGCACGATGCGCGGCGCCCACCACGGTTTCGATTGCAAGGCATCGTCTTTAATCACGCCGCCAAATTGCGGATCGGGAGCCGGTAGCTGGCTACCCTCTATCGTGGTGGTGGCGTTGGGCGAACCCGGTGTGCCGGTCGTTTGTAATTGGCTCGGTTGTTTATGGTCTTTTTTGGTGATTGTTTTGTCGGCTTTGCTTTGGGGGTTTTCCGCAAGCGCCTGGGGTGTAACGAATGCGAATGTCAGCACCGACAAAACAATCAGCACAGAATTAAGTCGTTTTTGTTTCAAGATTTTTTTCCTTATGATGGGTTGCTTTGTGGCTTTGTTCGGTGAACGCCTCGGGATTGGTGCTCCAGCAGCACGTCGAACCGCGTGACTACTTGCAAGCTCCGTTTCGCCAGCGTTCCCCAAAGGTTTGGACCGGCGATTGAATTCAAGCCGTTTGCCGGTACCCACGGAATGATCCGGAGGAATGGTTACCAAACCCGAAATCCGACCGACCCTTTTGCGTAGGCTCATTCATAGGTCGTCGTCGCCGGTACGACGCGGAAGACCCGGTAGATCACGACGGTGTAGATTACTATTATGGGGAGCGCGAAAAGGCCTGCCCCCCAGAACATGAACCGAAGTGAAGACTCTGGAGAAGCCGCCGCGGCCACCGTGACTGAACCAGGAATTATCCAAGGCCAGAACACCGCGACGTAGAACAAGAAAGCGCACACAAATGACAGCATCGCTAGAAAGAACGGGTATCTGCTCCGCTTATCAACGCGTAGGGCGTTAATGAGAGACACGATGACGACCGCCCAAAGGACGGGAAGCGCGAAAGCCCAAGGTCGATTTAGCAGCCTAGTCCAGGCATCCGGCTGCAGCCAAAAGGTCAGCACGGCCGCGACACCAAGGATAAGCGCCATTCCGACGGCCAACAGCCGACCCCAGGCCAACGCCCAGCCTCGCAGCATGTCCTGGCCCCGTGCGACTAGGGCGCACGCTCCAAGGAGTGCGTAGCCAGCCATTAGGCCGATGCCGCAAAGAATGGGGAAAGGCTTAAGCCAATCGAGGGATCCACCGGCGAAATGGCGGTCCACCACGGGAATCCCTTCGATCATTGCGCCGAGTGCGGCACCTTGCACGAAGGACACCACGCCTGACCCGGCCCAAAAACCGACATTCCAGTAACGACGCATCTCCGCCCCGGCACTGTGGCGGAACTCGAAAGCCACGCCACGGAAGATGAGGCCGAACAACATCAGCATCACCGGGATATATAGTGCTGAAAGGAGGACGGCGTAGATCTGGGAAAACGCGCCGAAAAGAATCGTCCCGATGAGGATCAGCCAAGTCTCGTTGCCGTCCCACGTAGGCCCGATGGCCGCCATCATAGCGTCGCGATCTTTGTCTCTCCCCGCCAAGCCGAACAGCATTCCGACACCGAGATCGAAACCGTCCAGCACTCCGTAGACAAGGATAGCGAACACGAGAACGGTCGCCCAAAATAGTATGAGGGTATTGTAGTCCATGGTGTCACTCCTTGGTCGGAACGGTTGCGGCAGCAAGCGACATCGGACGCTTCGCGGTGGCGCCGTCGGGCGCGAAGAAATCGCGTGGACCCTCTCGCAATAGGCGGAAAATATAGCCGAGTCCGAATGAGTAGACGATGCCATAGACCAAGACGTATGCCAGAAGCGACAGTGCAACCTCCCATGTGACGAGCGAGGGGGTGACGGCTTCCGAAGTGCGCAAAACACCATAAATCGCCCATGGCTGCCGACCGACTTCAGCCACGAACCAGCCTGCAAGCACCGCGAGGAAACCTGCTGGAAAGCATGTCAGCCCGAGGATATGAAACCAGCGCGACCGCTCAAGCGCACCTCTCCACATCAGCGCGACGCCAGCCCACGATATTCCCAGCAAAACGAACCCCATCCCGACCATGATGCGGAAGCTGAAAAAAGGGATCAGCACCGGCGGACGATCCTCGGGAGGGAAGGTATCCAAGCCCACCTCGCGCGAGTTCCAGTCGCCGCTCGCAATGAAGCTGCCGAGCCGGGGAACCTCAATCGAATAGAGATTTCGGCCGGCCTCCGGGTCGGGCAGGGCAATGAGAACCTCTTTGGCCGGCTGTTCCGTCTTAAATCGCGCTTCGATCACGGCAAACTTCGCCGGCTGGAACTTATGCACGATATCCCCGGCCAGATGACCGGCGAACATCTGAACCGGGATCAGCGCCGCCATCAGTCCGAGCGCCCAGCGCAGCGAGACGAGCGCCTCGTCGCGGTGCCTGCCGCGCAGCAGCCACCACGATGCCGTCGCCACCACGCTCATGCTCGTGGTGAGGAAGCAGGAGAGTACCATGTGCGTCCAGCGCACCAATTGAACCCGGCCTAGAACGATCTCCTGCCAATTATCCGGCACGATGCGTCCATCAACCAGCTTGTGGCCCACCGGGACTTGCATCCAACTGTTGTTGGCGAGTATCCAGAAGGACGAGAACAGCGTCCCGATTGACACGCAAATGCATGCGATCAGATAGAACCGGGGCGAGACCCGATTCCGCCCGAACAGCACGACGCTCAGGAAGGTTCCCTCCATCATGAAGGCGGTGAACGTCTCGTAGCCAAGAAGAGGCCCCTGAATCGAACCGGACCGCTCGGCAAGGCCCGCCCAGTTGGTCCCGAACTGAAAGGCCATGACGATTCCGGTCACAACGCCGATTCCGAACGCGATCGAGAAGACACGGAGCCAGAAGTCGAAGACGCGACGATAGACGGGCTTGCCGGTTACGAAACTAGCCGCTTCGATAGTCGCGAGCCACGCCGCAAGTCCGACCGTGAACGCGGGAAAAATGATGTGAAAGGATATGACAAACGCAAACTGAATGCGCGACAGCAGGGTTGGGTCAAATTCAGGCATCGTGAACCTCAGACGTTATCTATTTGATGTTATTAATCATCCGCGTTTGTGCGCGATGCGATCTCATTCGGGCAGCTTGGCTCATTCCCCGCTCTGTCAACAGGAATGCACCCCAAAGCAGCCTTGCGTCACCCTGCCGCATCACGGACCCGCTCGCAGGACGCGCACCGGCACGGATTTGTAAGCCGGAATTCCAGATTGCTTATCGCCCCACTCGAGCGGAATGAGCACGTTGGCTTCCGGGTAATAGGAAGCCACGGAACCCCGCGAGATGTCGTGCTCGACCGCCGTCAGGCCGTTCAGGCGCGATGCCGTTGCGTCCAAGATAGCTGTCTCCAGGTCCACCAGGTCGCCGTGCCCGATGCCGAGTTCGGCCATGTCGTTCTTGTTCATGAAGACCACGTCGCGCCGACCGAACACGCTCCTGTAGCGGTCGTCCAGGTTATAAATGGTTGTGTTGTATTGGCTGTGGCTCCGGATCGTCGAAAGCCGCAGGCTGCCCGGCTTGCCCTGGCTGTCCTCCGAAAGGCCATCGAAAACCATGAACTGCGCGCGCCCGGACGGCGTGTTCCATATCCGCTCAGTTGGCGGAAGCGGTAGCCGGAAGCCGCCAGGAACCCGGATTCGGGTGTTGAAGTCGCCGAAATCCGTGAACACTGAGGCGATGGCATCGCGGATCCGGTCGTAATCGGCAATCAATTCGTCCCAGGGAACGCGGCTTTTCGGCAGCGTTGCCTTGGCGATGCCGGCAACGATGGCGGCCTCGGACCGCAGATCCGGGGATGCCGGTTCCAGCCGTCCCAGTGAAGAGTGCACCATCGACATGGAGTCTTCGACGGTAATGAACTGGTGGCCCGTCGCCTGAACATCCCGCTCGGTCCGGCCGAGGCAGGGCAGGACGTAGGATGTCTTGCCGGCGAGCAGATGCGAGCGGTTGGGCTTGGTGCCAATAAATACGGTGAGGTCAAGCCGCCGCATCGCCGGAAAACACTGGCCCGGATCCGGCATCGCGACCGCGAAACTGCCGCCGAGGCCGATCAGCGCCTTCGACCGGCCGTCGATGATGGCGCGCATCGCGGCGACCGCGTCATGCCCCTGCGCGGCGGATGGCCGGAAGCCGAAGGTGCGCTCGATGCCGTCCAGGAGCGCCGGATAAGGCTTCTCGGTGATGCCGACGGTGCGGTTGCCCTGCACGTTCGAATGACCGCGCAACGGGCAGATGCCCGCACCGGGCTTGCCGAAATTGCCTCGCATCAGCAGAAGATTAACGACCTGATGGATGTTCGCCGTGCCGGTGTTGTGCTGGGTGAAGCCCAACCCATAAACGACGATCGTCGCGTTGGACCGCGCATACAACTCGGCGACCGATTCCAGCTCGTCTCGGCCGAGCCCCGAGTCTCTTTCGATGTCGGGCCAGGATGTCGCACGCAGATCATCGGCGACGGCGTCGAACCCCTGTGTGTGCTGCTGAATGAAGTCGTGATCTAATGCTTCGGTGGCACCCGCGTCGTAAAATTCGATCAGCGCCTTCATGATTCCTTTCAAGGCCGCGACATCGCCGCCGGCTCTCACTTGCAGGTAATTGGATGCGATTCGGCGGGAGCCGCCGGTCATCATTTCAATGGTGTCCTGCGGATCGGTGAACCGTTCCAGCCCACGCTCGCGCAGCGGATTGAGGACGACGATCGGCACGCCGCGCCCCGAGGCTTCCCACAGGGTACCCATCATTCGCGGATGGTTGGTGGCCGGATTGTGGCCAATCGAGATGATGAGTTCGCAGCGGTCGAAGTCGTCCAGGGACACGGTTCCCTTGCCGATGCCAATCGACTGCGGCAGCCCGACGCTCGTCGGCTCCTGGCACATGTTCGAGCAGTCAGGAAAGTTGCCGGAACCATATTCCCTCACGAAGATTTGGTACAGGAACGATGCCTCATTCGAGGCGCGCCCGGAGGTGTAGAACTCCACCGCATTTGGATCGGGCAGACGGCGCAGCGCGTCGCCGATACCGGCGAACGCCTCGTCCCAAGGAACCTGCCGGTATGTGTCGGTCGCCGCATCGTATTTCAGCGGGTGGGTCAGACGCCCCACGTCCTCCAGGGCATAGTCGCTCCAGCCGAGAAGCTCCGTCACCGTATGCGCTGCGAAGAAGTCCGGCGTCGCCCGTCTCGTCGTGGTCTCCCAAGTCACCGCCTTCGCGCCGTTCTCGCAGAATTGAAAAGTCGAGGAAGGGGAGCGGTCGCCCCACGCGCAGCCCGGACAGTCGAAGCCGGTCGGCTTGTTCGTTTCCAGCAGCGAGGCCACCACTTCTGGCGTGTCCATTTGGTCCCGGATCGCACGTGCCGTGGCGAGCAAGGCATCCCACCCTCCCGCAGCGTGATCGTAGGGACGGATGCCGGGAACATCAGGTTTCGACGATGCATGATCGGACATGGTTCTATACCCTTTTTTTGATTGATAAAAATAAGCTTCATGCTGCCGGAAAAAGCTTGGAATGACCCTTGGCAAGCGTCAGTTAGGTGTATAAAAGGCATCCGCGTCGTTTGCCAAGCGAACCGCTTCCAACTTCGCGAACAACCGACCCTGGATGGCATTCGCCAGCATGACCACATCGGAGACCGCCCGCCAAACCGAGTCGTCCATGTTGCAGCCTGTGTATAGCGGTGCGAGTTTATCTATCACCCCGGCACCTCATTGCAGAACAGTAGGTAGGTCCGCTACTACTTTGGTTAAATAACCTAAGCTTATTGGTGAAATTGCTCGGTTAGGTTTAGACTTTGTCCGTATACTTTGCTTTAACTAAAGCAGAGCCGCCTCTTGTCGCTTCAAGCTTACCATTGTGTACAAGTACGGTATATTTACCTTTAGTTAACTTTTTTTGCTTATTTCGTAGTTTGCTGCCTTGTTATTGAGAAAATCGTATGAATCTTGGATCGACAGTTTTTCTAGTGGATGACGAGCCTGGCATGTTGAAAGCACTCGGGCGGCTTTTGCTTGCCGAAGGGTTTGCCGTGCAGGCTTATCCGAGCGCTGAAGAATTCCTAAAGGCGCATCAAGCTACCGATGCGGGCTGCCTCGTCCTTGATGTGGCGATGCCAGGGATTGATGGACTGGAACTACAGCAGCGCCTCACGCTCAACGGGTCGAGGATGTCCATTATATTCCTCACCGGGCACGGGGACATCCCTATGAGTGTGCGGGCCATCAAGGCCGGGGCAGTCGACTTCCTGACCAAGCCGGTGAATGACGCCCAATTGTTGACGGCTATTCGATCCGCCTTGAGCAAGGCCGAAGTGCAGAATAAAATGGTTCCAGGGACAGCGGTACTGCGCGAGCGACTGGATCAGTTGACCCGGCGCGAGCGTCAGGTGCTCGACCATGTCATTGCCGGCAAGACAAACAAGCGGATCGCCAATGAACTATTCACTGGAGAACAAAACATCAAAGTGCATCGTAGGCGGGTCATGGATAAGATGCGCGCCGGGTCATTGGCCGAACTGGTGCGTATGGCTGAACGGCTTGACCTGCCACCTGCCTATTGACTGGGCGAACCGCACCTATGGATCATTTTGCAAGCAATCGAAGCGCACGAGGACTGTTCGGCATTCAATGCATCATCATATGAACTGGGTAACCATCATTTGGTCGATGGGCGCAGGCGCGTCCTTGACCTTGGCTTTCGTGCATCTGCTCTTCTGGCTTCGGCAACGGCAGGCTTGGGCCAGCCTTCTGTTCACGCTCTTGGCGACCAGCGCGGCGGGTTTGGCTTGGTGCGAATGGTCGATGCTGCACGCGGAGACGACCGAGAATTACGGTGTCATGTTGAGTTGGCTGCACAATGTCGGGTGGGTGACCATCCTGTCGCTGGTATGGGTCGTGCGATTATCCCTACGGGCCGGCCTCCCCTGGCTGGTCTGGAGCATCTGTGTGCTGCGAACGCTCGCAATGGGCTTAAACTACGCTTTTACGCCCAACATCTATTTCAAGTCGATCACGGCGTTGCGCCGGATACCGTTTCTCGGGGAAACCGTCGCGGTTCCCGTGGGCGAGTCTAATCCTTGGGTGGCGCTTCCCCAGTTTTGCATGGTCTTGCTAGCCGCTTACACTATCGATGCGAGCGTTAGGGCCTGGCGGCGGGGAGATAGGCGCCTCGCCCTGACGGTGGGCGGCAGCGTTATCATTTTCACCACGCTGATAATAGTGCAAGCTAACCTTATATTGTGGGGACACGTCCAAATGCCGCCTACCATAGGCTTGTTTTCCATGGCCTTAGTATTTGCCATGGGAATCGAACTCAGCCTGGACATGCTACGGACCGCAGAATTGGCCAAAGCACTCCAAGTGACGGAAAGCGAGCTGCGCAATAGTGAGGAACGGTTGATGCTTGCCGCAGCCGCTGCGAATGCAGGCCTATGGAAACTGAATCAACGGACTGGCAAAGTTTTGATGACGCCTAGGATGGAGGCAATCCTCGGGCTGACCCCCAAGCAAGAATTCACATTCCAAGACTGGATCGATATCATCTATCCGGCAGATCAAGAACGCATGCTCGAAGCCAAGCAGGCAATCAACCCCAGGCAGGAATTAATCCTAGAGTACAGGATTGTTCTTCCCGACGGCCAGATCCGGTGGATTCGCTCCCATGTGCGTATGGTGGAGGATTCTGTTGGGCAGTCGAAGAAACTAATGGGAGTGTCCATGGACATTACCGAGCACAAGCTTAAAGAGGACGAGATAACCCGGCAAAGGGTTGAACTGTCTCATATCCAGCGAGTCGCATCCCTGGGTGCGTTGTCAGGTTCGATAGCACACGAAATCAATCAACCCCTGGCCATCATCCTGACCAACGCCCAGGCGGCGCAACGTCTCCTCGCCCAAGATCCGGCTGATTTAGCCGAGGTGCGCGACATCTTGGATGACATCGTCTGCGAAGATCAGCGGGCGGGGGAAGTGATAAGGCGAATGCGCAATTTGCTGAAGCGCGACGAACCAAGCTTTCAGATGGTGCAGTTCAACGACGCAGTTCAAGAGGTGCTGCGGTTGATGCGAAGGGAACTGGTCGACCGCAGGATTGCCGTCAGCCTCCATCTTGAGGAAACGCTACCGCGGATTTTGGGGGATCGTATCTCGCTTGAGCAAGTCATGCTCAACCTCATCAGCAATGCGTGCGATGCCATGGCTGAAAACCAGCCGAAGGACCGCAGGCTCATCATTTCGAGCTG
Source organism: Candidatus Methylumidiphilus alinenensis (assembly GCA_003242955.1). Classification (GTDB taxonomy): domain Bacteria; phylum Pseudomonadota; class Gammaproteobacteria; order Methylococcales; family Methylococcaceae; genus Methylumidiphilus; species Methylumidiphilus alinenensis. The sequence continues at coordinate 41,534 of QJPH01000360.1, read as the reverse complement.
GCGAGAGGGGGCAAAGGTTTGCATGTCGGTAAGCGATAACGGCTGTGGCCTACCCACAGATAAGGCCTTCTGTTTCGATCCTTTTTTTACCACCAAACCCGGTGGTCTCGGCATGGGGTTGCCCATCTGCCTGACGATTGTCGAAGACCACGGCGGACGCCTTTGGGGTGAACCCAATACGGTGCGCGGCGCGGTGTTTCGCATGGAGCTTCCCATGGCTGAAGCGGTTTCCCCCGTCGATGATGCCTCCGCAGTTTCTCAAGAACTGGCTTGACACCCCCTAGGCCTAGGCAATGACCGTCTTGGCATTCCTGAATACCAGCAATTTTTATAAGTGTTTAGGTGGCAGGTAGAGGGCATTCTCGTGCTTGATACCGCGAAGCTCGGGTGAGCCATTCGGAACTGTGCAATGGATTTTGAATTCTTTATTTAGAGTAACAATTTTAGCCGTCAAACGCCAATATTTAACTAAAGTGCAATAGTGCTCAAACCGCTGCCAATTTATATTATGACCGAACAGAAAAATATCCTTGGAACAAAATAATGAAAATAACTGCAACCCCCAATAAAGCCCGCCACCAGGCCTGGCCTGCTTTTGGTGTGGGCTTGATGATGGCCCTGGCGGTGGCTTCTGCACCCTCGGAAGCGGCATCTTCATCTAAGAAAGCCAAGAAAAATCTCCCCCCGCAACCAACGACCCAAGCAGTGCCAACCACTGCGCCGACCCCGCAGCCCACTTTGGCTCCGGTGTCCGAAATCCAAACAGCCCCGCCGGTGATGCCAGTTGTGCGTGACTACAGCTTTGGAGAAGTCGTCTCTCAATCTGTCAGTGGCGATGTTTACTCCAACCCCTCCCGATGGCAGGAACTGGACTTTCGCAATTTATTCACCAAGGGTTGGAACCAACCTTGGGAAAGTCCGCCGACCGGCGGCGGGGGAGCGCGTCGGCAAGGCTGGATCAATGCTTATGACGGTGTTTTCTTCCGGCTCAGTCTCGCAAGCTTCGCCTGGCAGCATGGACTGGCCAATAATAGTGACGGCTACACGGGGACACTAACCAGTTATACGCCGTTGAACCAGCGTATGGAAATTCGCACCGACATCGGGCTGGCCTCGAACCGGGGACCAACCGGTCTCGCTAACGCCCAAACCAATTTCTCCGATTTCACCGTCACACCGCGCATTTTGCTCTCTGAAAGCAAGGAGCAGAGTCAAGTATTCGAAATCTACTTTCGCACACCCACCGGAAACAGCTTTAATGGCAATGGCATCGCGTCCATCAGCCCGACCTATGAATTTTGGACAAACTACTGGAAAGGCTTGGTTGTGCGTGGTGGATTGGGATTCAACATTCCTTATAGCGGCGACATCACCAAGGCGGGCGCACGCTCTACTTTCAACGGCAATTTGGCCATCGGCTATTACCTCACCCCGCACGACGCCGTGCCATTTGGCGATTTTGTGGTTTATGTGACGAACAACTTCACCCAAGCCATCGACACCCGTGGACCGAACAGCACCACGACCTTTACCATGGGTCCAGGTTTCCGGACGCACTTAGGCGACAACTGGTATTTGCTAGGCCAGGCCGATTTTGCAGTGACCAACCCACAGCCTTATGACTACCAGATATCCAGCGGTATCATGAAAGTATATTGAGCGTTAGACACCCCCAATGGCTTGGCTTCAAGCCAGGGTAGCTTCCAGGTAAAACAGCGGGTTCTCCCCAAAACCTGCTGGAATCCAACGCGGATGGACGAAGCCCGCCTGCGCCAGCAAGCTTTCAAATTCGGCGTGGCTGCGCAGCCTCGCCCCAAACATCACCAGCAGGTTCAGGCTGCTGAGATAATCGTTCAGGCCGGCCTGTTCGCTCAGTATGATTTCCAGAATCAGCAGCTTGCTGCCCGTAGGCATGGCCTGGCGGCAGTTGCGCAGGATTTCCACGGCCTGTGCGTCATTCCAGTTCAGCAGCACCCGCGACAGTAGATAAATATCGCCGTTCGTCGGGATGCTGTCCGCCGCGAAGAAACTGCCCACGACCAGATGGCAGCGGTCGGCGACACCGGCGGCTTCTAATACGGGCGGTGCTTGCTGGACGGCGTGTTCCAGATCAAACACGGTGGAGCGCAGCGCGGGGAATTGCTGCAACAACAAGGCACTGAGCGCACCTTTATTGCCGCCTAGGTCAATTACCCGCCCCTCGAAATCGTAGTGCCGGCCCGCCTGCGCCAGCCAAGTGTCGGTGGTCTGCGCCATGTAGCGGTTGAAAAAGGTATTCTGCGCCGGTCGCCGGGCTAGGAAGTCGTAAATATCCATGCCGTGGATTTGGGCGAAGGCCGGGCCGCCGGTTTTCACGCTATGCGCGAGTTCGCCCCAGGCCGTGTAACCGCTCAGCAAATGGTCGATGAACGGGATGAACGAGTCCTCCCGTTCCGGCAATAGGCGCAGGCCTTGGGTGGTGAGCCGGTATGCGCCTTCGCCGTCTTGTTCGACGGCATCAAGGATTTTGGCGATTTCCAGTACCTGCCACAGCGACCTCGCATCGACACTCAAGCGCTCGGCTAGGTCGGCCAGCGAATACGGCTGTTGTTGCAACTGGCCGGGTACGCCCAGCCTGTGAAGTGTGAAAATGGCTTGGCTGAGCCAGTGGCCGCTAAAAGCTTCTTGCAAGGGTGTGGACATAGGGTTTCTCGTGGATGGGCCGCTAATGGCCCGGCAGGGTTTGGTTCAAACAGTGTTGCAGCCAAGCAGCCAGGTGCCGCACATGCGGCGCGGTGTTCATGCTGATGTGGTTACCCGGCAGGGTGTGGATTTCAATGCCGCCTTCTGCCATCGGAATCCACGCCTGCGCCGGGGTGCGGGCATTGAATTCGTCGCGCTCGCGGGCGAGGAAAAAATACAGCTTGCCGGGATAAGGCAGCGGCGTGTAATCCAGCATGGCTTGCATATTGGTCTGGAACAGATCCAAGGTGCGCTTCAGTGCGGTGCGAGCGGCGGGCGTGTCGTCTTGATGGCTCAGCGTCAGGAACCGGCTCAATTGCTGCTCCTCGTTCAATGCCCGCAGATCGTCCAAAGCTAGGTCGACGTTTTCCCCGACTTTCAACAGATAGAACAGGATTTCTACCTTGTCGGCGAGGCGGGCAGGCATGTGGCCGGGGCCGGGAGAGTCGATCAGCCCCAAGAAGCCGACTTCCTCGCCCACTGCCGTCAGTTTTTGCGCCATCGCATAGGCGAGGATTCCGCCAAATGACGAACCGGCCAGATAGTAGGGGCCACGCGGCTGTAGGCTACGCAAGGCTTTGAGGTTGACCTCTGCCATGGCTTCGATGGTGGTCAGCAGCGGGGCTTCGCCTTCGGAGCCTTGGGCACGGATGGCATAGACCGGCAGATCCGGGTTTAGGTGTTGGGCAAGTTCGCGGTAGAAATACACATGCCCACCGACCGGATACAGCAGCACCAAGGGCTGCCGACCGGGAGCGCCGACTTGGATCGGCACCAGTAATTCGGGCAGTTCGGGCCGAATATCCGCGCCTTCGTGGCCGTCCCGGTGGCGCTCGATCAACTGGGCAAGCTTGGCGATGGTGGGTGCTTGCAATAGGCTGTGGGTGTCCAGGTTGAATTTGAACTGCGCGCGTAGCCGTGCCACCACTTGCGTCGCCAGCAGCGAATCCCCTCCCAGCGTAAAAAAATCGGCATCTGCATCGATTTCATGCACCCCCAGGCTTTGTGTCCACAGTGTGGCGATTTGTTGTTGCAGCGGTGACATTTCGGCTGGTGACGGGTGCTGGGCCGCTAACGGAAGAGGCAGCGGGGGATGCGTTTCCTGGCGGCGGATCGCTTGCTGCGGCTGGCTAAATTGTCCCGGCGCATCCAGCCAATGGCGCTTGCGCTCGAATGGATAGCCGGGCAACGGCACCCGGCGGCGGCACTCGGCGGCGTAAAAACCCTGCCAATCCACTTTCGCCCCGCGCAACCAAAGCTGCCCCAAGCTTTGTAGGCATTGTTCGGTTTCTGCCTCGCCGTCGCGGTCGGCGGACAAGCTGTGCAGCATGGTGGCGGTTGTTGGGCAAGACGGGTGCTGTCTGGCCAAGGCGGACAAGGCGCGGCCCGGCCCCACTTCCAGCAGCAGATCCATGCCGTTTTGGAACAAGGCGGCTAGATTGTCGACAAAGCGCACGGTTTGCCTTAAATGCTGAAGCCAATAATCCGGGCTTGTGGCTTCTTCCGGGCGAATCCAACCGCCGGTCAGATTGGACAAATAGGGAATTTGCGGCGGTTCTAAGCGCACTTGGCGCAGTCTGGCGGCAAACGGCACAAGCATAGGCTCCAGCAGATGGGAATGGAAGGCATGGGAAGTGTGCAGCCGGGTACTAGCGATGCCTTGTGCTTGTAGGCTGGCATGCACCCGCGCCATGGCCTCGACCGTCCCGGCCAGCACACAGCGTTCCATGCCGTTGACGACAGCCAAGGAAACTTCGGTGGAACACCAGCCTTGCGCTGCCGCCTCGGACAGTGACACTGCCAGCATCGCACCGGGCGGCAAAGCCTGGACCAACCGGCCGCGCAGCGCAATCAAAGCCAAGCCATCCTCAAGGCTGAACACCCCTGCCAAACAAGCCGCGACATATTCGCCGACGCTATGCCCGAGCAGCGCATCAGGTTGGATGCCCCAGGACATCCACAGTTTGGCGAGCGCGTATTCGACGACGAATAGCGCGGGTTGGGCCAGTGCGGTTTGGCCGATGTCGCTGGTGTTGGCGTACAGCGCCTCGCGGATGTCGCTCCCCAAGTGGGGACGCAATCGCTCTGCGCAATGATCGATGGTTTCCCGGAACACCACTTCTTCGTCATATAGCGTCTGGGCCATGCCCCCATATTGCGCACCCTGGCCGGGCAGCAGGAAGGCGATCCGGGGGGCGGTTTCAGTGGCTATGCCGCTTGGAAATTGTTGCGCCTGGGCCAGTTGTCGGCTTGCGTCTTGGGCATCGGCGCAAACCAGCAGCCGCCGATTGCGGAAAGCTTGGCGGCAGCGGTTCAGGGTATATGCCAAATCGGCTAGATTCTGCAGCGGGTAGCGTTGCAAATGGGCTTGCAGGTTTAGGGTGGCGGCATCCAAGGCGGCGGGCGACTTTGCCGACAACACCAGCAATTGCAACGGGCGACTGGGGCGGGTCTCGTCCGCCAAGGCCGGGGCTTCCTGCATGATGACATGGGCGTTGGTGCCACCGATACCGAAGGAACTGACACCCGCGCAGCGTGGCTTGCCTGCCTCGCTGGGCCAAGGACGCTGTTCGGAGCAGACAAAAAACGGGCTACTGGTAAAGTCGATCTGCGGGTTGGCTTGATTAAAATGCAGACTGGCGGGCAGGGTCTTATGCTTTAGCGCCAGCGCGGTTTTGATTAGGCCAGCGACCCCCGCCGCCGTGTCGGCATGACCGATGTTGGTTTTCACCGACCCGATGGCGCAGTAACCGCTCAGAGCCGTCCCGGTGCGGAAAGCCTGGGTCAACGCGTGGATTTCGATAGGATCGCCCAGTGGCGTGCCGGTGCCGTGGGCCTCGATATAGCTGATGTCTTCGGGGTGGATGCCCGCCCCCGCCTGCGCTTCGAGAATGACGGCCGCCTGTCCGCTGACACTGGGCGCGGTGAAGCCAATCTTGTCGGCACCGTCGTTGTTGATAGCCGAACCCCGGATCACGGCGACTATCGCATCGCCATCTTCCAGTGCCTCCGCCAAGCGCTTCAGCACCACCAGACCGACCCCGCCGCCGACGACAGTGCCTTTGGCCTCGGCATCGAAGGCGCGGCAATGCCCGTCCGGGGACAGGATCATGCCTTCTTGATAGCGGTAGCCCACGCCTTGCGGCAAATCCAGGCTAACTCCGCCGGCCAGTGCGATATCGCATTCAAAATTCAGCAGGCTCTGGCAGGCCATATGCACGGCAACCAGCGACGTGGAACAAGCGGTCTGCACCGTGACCGCAGGGCCTTTCAGGTTCAGCTTGTAAGCCGTGTGGGTGGCGATGAAATCCCTGTCGTTCAGGGTGTGCAGGCGGTAAGCCCCGACCGCCGCCGACAAGGCTTGCCAGCGAGGGTTGAGATGTTGCGCACGGTATTGGCTTTCCCCCGCCCCGGCATAAATGCCGATCAGCGCCGGGCTGGTGGTCGGCGGGTAGCCTGCCTGTTCCAGCGCTTGGTAGGCGCATTCCAAAAACAGGCGTTGCTGCGGATCGGCTATCTCCGCGTCCAGCGGGCTCATGTCAAAGAACGGCGCGTCGAAAGACTCAATGCCCGGTACCACCAAACCGGCTTTGACGTAATCGGGGTGGGCCAACAGTGCCGGATCGACGCCGGCCGCCAGCAACTCTTCGTCACTGAAGCGTTGCACCGCGTCGCGCCCGTTGTTCAACAGTGCCCAAAAAGCCTCCACATCGGCAGCCTGCGGGAACCGGCCCGCCAGTCCGATGATAGCGATGCCGGCAAGACCATGGGGTTCCCGCAAACCCAACTCCTGCGTTCCCGCGCCCAGAGAGGTCGCCATTAGGCCAATCTGGAATTGGGCCGCAAAACCAGCAATCGATCTGACCACAGCGCCGACAATTCTGCCCAGGCCTGCGCTTGCTGTTCCTCGGAAAATTCCAATACCGCCATAAGCTGACCCACCGATTGCCTGCCGTCCGCCGCCTGCAATATCCTATGCCAACCCTCCGACAAGGGATGGCGTCGAGTGGGTTGGTAATTCCACACCAACGCGTGACTGAAGCCGCGCTCGGTATGGCTGACATAGCGGTCTTCCCTTAACAATACAGCCGCTTTCGGCAAACTCACGGCCAGACCGGCCAAGTCTTCGGGTCGCCAAGCCTTTTTGTGGGCTAAATAATCGCCCACCACCAGATAGTCCAGGCCGGATGTCAAATAGCACACCACGGCATCGTCCACGCTATCGACAATGGGTTCGGCGTTGTTATTGAATGAGGTATTCAGCAAAATCGGTATCCCGGTTTTGCGGCCGAAAGCCTCGATTAGCTCCCAGTAGCGTGGATTGGCGGCCTTGCTGACTGTTTGCAGCCGTGCGCTGCCGTCAATATGGGTGATGGCAGGCAATTGCGCGCGCCATTCCGGTTTGACATTCAGGACGAATGACATGAAGGGGAAGTCGGCATTTTCGACAGGCACCTCGAAGAAGTCCCTAACCCGCTCTTGTAGGATTGACGGCGCAAACGGACGGTAGCTTTCGCGCATCTTGATCATGGCATTGATCGTCTCTTTATGCCCCGCAATGCGCGGGTCGGCAATAATGCTGCGGTTGCCCAAAGCCCTAGGGCCGAATTCGGAGCAGCCTTGCACCCAGCCGACCACAGCGCCTTCGGCAATCAAACCGGACACCCTTTCGGACCTATTCGGCATTTTTTCGATATCCAAGAATGTGCGCCAAGACTCCAAAACCGCACTGGCCTCATCGTCATGGACTGGCGTCCCCCAATAGGCGTGGGGGGTGCGGATACTTGACGAATCCGCTTGTAGGCTATGGGCGACATAAGCCGCAGCACCGTAAGCACAGCCGGAATCCCCCGCAAAAGACGGCACAAAAACATCGTCAAACAGACCGGAGCGGAGAATTTTGCCGTTCATGCTGCTGTTTTGGCCTACGCCCCCGCTAATGACCAGACGGTTGTGTCCGGTCGCCTGCCGGAAATGGCGCAAAATATGAACAACAATTGCCTCCACAGATTCTTGCAATGCCGCCGCGATGTCCATGTGGACTTGGGTGAACGGTTCGCCCCGCCTGCGCGGTTGCAACACTCCATGCAGGTCCGCAATGCATTGTGGATGGATGCGGTAATCGCCTTCGGGCAGTAACTCATAGAAGCGCTTAAATGCCCGCCGATAAACCTCCGGGTTGCCGTAAGGTGCCAAGCCCATCACTTTGTATTCGTCAAAATCAGCATAGCCCAAAAAAGCAATGACCTGCAAATAATAATATCCCAATGAATGGGCTATGGGCCATGTCCTGAGTTTCTTGAAGACCTTGCCGTCCACATCGGCCACCATGCCCGAAATATCTTCGCCCTCGCCGTCTATGGAGAGTGCCAGCGCCTTGTCGAACCCCGATAAATAATAAGACGAAGCAGCATGGGCGAGATGATGGTAGACGAATCGGAACACCTCCCGGCTGACCGTAACGCCGAACTCCCGTTCGAGCACGCATTGGTACAAATGCCGGGCATCCTCGAAAAAACTTACTTCCGGCGAGATCAAGCTAAGACTTTTTAATTTGGCGTTTAGAAAATCCTCACTGGAATAAATGGCGATGGCATCCAAATCACCCAGCGTCTTCTGTGCGGTTTCCAAACAAAACCGCACGGCGGACGAGCATAGTTTGTTCGTGTGTTTTATTCGGTTTAGCCTCTCTTCCTCAATGCCGGCAAGCACTTCCGTGTTTTCCAGCAACACCGCAGCCGAGTCATGCCATCCCGTGTCAGGCAAAAGCGGCGCATCAACCAGCGGATATGCTCCGCCTGTCATACCTAAAATTAGCATTCGTCACCCTACAGCGTTTTTAATATCACACATTTATTGTTACCGCATTTTTCAACACCAAACAGTATCGAGCTTGACGCGCACCGTAGCCCACCATTGCCTGCTCACCTCCTGCGCTGGAGGGCTGAACCCTGGTGAGCGCGGCGCTGTTCGGCGCGGGATTGCGCAGCCTGCCTATCCATTGCGGGTTCCGCGGATGCCGGCTGCCCCTGTTGTCGCAGATGCCCGGCCAGCGCCCGGATAGTCGGGTAGCCAAACAAATCGATGACTTTCAATGCCGGGTAATCCGGCTGCAAGTGATTGTGTACCTGCATCAGCAGCAAGGAATGGCCGCCAAGACCGAAGAAGTTATCATTCATGCCCACGCTGTCCCGTTTTAGCACCTGTTGCCAAATTTCGGCAAGATGCTGTTCGGTGGTATCGCAAGGGGGTTCGTAACGTGTGCTGGCAACATCGGGTTTGGGCAAGGCTTTGCGGTCAATTTTGCCATTCGGGGTCAAGGGCAGGCTTTCCAACACTTGGATATGGGCAGGCACCATATATCCGGGCAGGCGGTCCTTTAGGAAAGCAGTCAGTGAGCGGTGACTGGTGGCTATAGAAGAGGGGGAGGGCTGGACATCTCGCTCAGTCGGTTTTTCACCAACCACTGAACACTGCTCAGTGACCACTGATGACGGGTCACTCAGCACGACATAAGCCACCAAGCGGGGGTTGCCGTCGCCTTCATAAAGCACTGCCACGGCCTCGCGCACCGCCTCATGTGCCGCCAGTACAGCTTCGATCTCGCCCAACTCGATGCGGAAGCCGCGCAGTTTCACTTGCTGGTCGATGCGGCCCATGAATTCCAAGTTTCCGTCCGTGCGCCAGCGGGCCAGATCGCCGGTCTTGTAAACCCGCTCGACCCGCCCGAACAGTTCAAGCTCGATGAATTTCTCGGCATTCAGATCCTGCCGGTTCCAATAGCCCCGCGCCAGCCCAACCCCGGCTACGCACAACTCACCCGGCACACCGGGCGGCAACGGCTGGCAGTGTCCGTTCAAAATGTAGATGTGGGAATTGGCAATGGGCCGACCGATCAGAGTCGGGCTGCCGTCTGCCTGACATTCAAACAGGCTGGCGCAAACCGTGGTTTCGGTCGGGCCATAGGCGTTGATGAAGCGCCGGCCCCGCCCCCATTGGGCGGCCAGCGCCGGGGGGCAGGCTTCGCCGGCCACGATCAAGGTGCCAAGCGCAGGCAGATCGCCCGTCGGCAGCGCGGCTAAAGCCGAAGGCGGCAGGGTGACATGCGTGATGGCCTGATCTTTCAGCAATGCAAACAACTCGGTTTGAATCTGCCGCAGCGGTGCCAGATGCAGGGCGGCCCCGCTGATGAGCGCCACCAGCACTTCCGCGGTGGCCGCGTCAAAGCTCAAGGAGGCAAACTGCAAGACGCGGCTGCCCGGGCCGGTACGAAAAAATTCCCGCTGGGAACGTGCCAGATTGACCGCGCCCCGGTGTTCCAACATCACGCCTTTGGGTCTTCCAGTGGAGCCTGAGGTGTAAATCAGATAAGCCAAATCGCCGGCTTGGCTTTGCCGGTGCGGATTGGCAGAGGATTGGCCGGCCGACTGCCATTGGTCTAGACACAGCAGTGTGCATGCCGGTTCCAACCCCCCCAGCGGCAGGCGGGTTTGCAGATTGCTCTGGGTCAACAGCAGTGGCGTGGCACTGTCGGCCAGCATCCAACGGATGCGTTCCGCCGGATAATCCGGGTCGATGGGCAGATAAGCCCCGCCCGCCTTCAATATCGCTAGCAGACCGACAACCATGGACGGCGAGCGTTCCAGGCAGATGCCCACCAGCGGATTGCCGCACAGTAGGGTTTGCCCGTCCGTGCCGGTCAACTGGATCAGATAGTTTGCCAAGCGGTTGGCTTGTGCGTTAAGTTCGCGGTAACTCAGCGACTGCCCTGCAAACACCAAGGCGATGTTGTCCGGGGCCTGCTCCACTTGAAGCTCTAGCAAACTGGTCACGGTCTGCTCGCCGCCGTACTCTAGGCCCGTGTCGTTCCAGGCGTGTAGCTGTTGAATGTCGAGCGGGGTCAGCATTGGGAGCCGGTCGATGGCTCTATCGGGGTTGTCGGTGACGGCATTCAACAACTGCGCAAAATGCGCCGCCATGCGGACGATGGTGGTTTCGCTGAACAGGCCGGTGGCATATTCCCAATGGCAGACAAGTTGACCGTCGCGCTCCTCAATGTTCAAGGTTAGGTCGAATTTGGCGACAGGAAACTCAAGAGGCAATTCGGCCAGCCGGACCGCTGGCAATTCGAACTGAGCAGCTTGGACGTTTTGCAGCGCGAACATCACCTGGAACAGCGGGGTGTGGCTAAGGCTGCGGACCGGTTGCAGTTGCTCTACCAAGGTTTCAAACGGAATATCTTGATGGGCGTAGGCATCCAGGCAAGTCTTACGCATAGCTTGCAACAATTGGCTGAAGGTCTCCCCCGGCTGCAAGCGGCTGCGCAACACCAGCGTGTTGACGAAAAAGCCGACCAGTTCTTCAGTGTGGCTGTGGGTGCGGTTGGCGATGGGCGAGCCGATACACAAATCATCCTGGCGGCTGTAGCGGGCTAGCAGCACCGTGAACGCCGCCAGCAGAGTCATGAACAAGCTGCTGCCCTGCCCCCGACCCAAGGCGTGGACGGCTCGGGTCAGATCGCCGTCCAATGCCCGCCGATATTGGCTACCGTGAAAGGCTTGCCGGGCCGGGCGCGGAAAGTCGGTAGGCAATTCCAGCAAGCCGGGTGCGCCGGACAGTTGTTGCCGCCAATAATCCACTTGGCGTTGCAATATCCCACCTTGCAGCCATTCCCGCTGCCAAGCGGCATAGTCTGAGTATTGCACGGGCAAGTCCGGCACGGCTGGTGGCTGGCCCAAGCAAAACGCTTGGTAAGCCTGCTGAAATTCGCGCATCAATACGCCCAACGACCAGCCGTCGCTGATGCTGTGGTGCATGTTCAACAACAAGGCATGGCGGTTTTCCGCGAGAAGGAACAAGTCGGCGCGAAACAACGGCCCGGCGGCCAGATCGAAAATCCATAGCGCATAGGCATGTATTTCAGCTTGTTGCCGTTCAGCCGACAGCGACGACAAATCGCAGACGGCGCAGGCAAAGCCTTCGGAGGGCAACAGGGCCAGCCAGGGTTCGCCACCCTGGTCGGGAAAGCGGCTGCGCAGGCTGTGATGGCGCTCGACCAGCCAGCGCAAAGCCGCTTGCAGGGCGTTCAAATCCAGCGGGCCGTCCCATTGCAAAGCCACCGGGATGTTGTAGGTGGCGGACGGACCTTCAAAACGGTCGATGAACCATAGCCTTTGCTGGGCGAAAGACAGGCGCGACGTGGTGTCGGCAAGTTGCGGCAGGATTGGCGGCAAGCGGAAGCAGGCGCCGGATTCCTCAATGTGGACGGCCAAATCCTCCAGCAGCGGATGCTCGAAAATCGCACGGATAGGCAATTCCACTTGGAAGCTGTCGCGGATGCGCGAGGTCAGTTGCGCGGCAAGCAGCGAATGCCCGCCAAGTGCGAAGAAATCGTCCTGCCGACCGACGCGCTCTTTCTGCAACAGCAAGGCCCACAGTCCGGCCAAGATTTTCTCGCGGGACGTGGCCGGTGCCATGTACATGACAGTACTTTCGGCTGCGGGCACGGGCAATGCGTTGCGGTCGGTCTTGCCGTTGGGGGTCAACGGCAGCATGTCCAGCAGCACGATGGCGGATGGCTGCATATAATCGGGCAACTCGGTTTTCAGCGCCAGCTTGAGGCTGTCCACCCGCACACCCGGCTCGCCGGTGACATAGGCCAGCAGGCGCGAATTACCGTCCTTGTTGGCCAATATTGTCACGGCCTCCCGCACACCCGGCTGCTTGGCCAGCACACTTTCAATTTCGCCCAACTCGATGCGGAAGCCGCGCAGTTTGACTTGATGGTCGATACGGCCCAGATACTCCAGCCGGCCATCCGGCAGCCAACGCGCCAGATCGCCGGTGCGGTAGACCCGCTCGCACCGCTCTGACAACTCCACGTTGACGAAGCGCTCCAACGTCAGATCGGGACGGTGTAGATAGCCCCGCGCCAACCCATCACCGGCTATGCACAATTCGCCGGGAATGCCGGGAGGCAATAACTGAAGCTGTCGACTTAAAATGTAGATTTGCGTATTGGTGATAGGCTTGCCGATGGCAGGTGGCTTGTCCAGAAATTCGGCTTCGATCAGGCCAGCAGTTGACCAGACCGTCGTTTCGGTGGGGCCGTAGACATTCCAAAGCTGGCGGCTGTTTTGCGCCAGATAGCGGGCCAGTTCCAGCGGCATGGCTTCGCCGCCGCACAGCACCGTCAACGGCGTGGTCTGCCGCCACTGGCTATATTGCAGCAGCTTCCAGGTCGCCGGGGTGGCTTGCATGACGCTAATCGGATGGCTGTCCAGATACGCCTTCAGCAACCGGCCATCAGCGACGGTGTCCTGGCGCGCCAGATGGATGCAGCCCCCGGCCAGCAACGGCAGGAAAAGCTCTAAACCGGCGATGTCGAATGACAAGGTGGTCACGGCCAGCAGCGCATCGGTAGCCTTGAAGCCAATGCGTTGGCGCATGTCTAGCAGGAAATTCAGTAAGGCACGGTGTTCGACCATCACGCCCTTGGGCTTGCCGGTGGAGCCGGAGGTGTAAATCACATACGCCAAAGCGTCCGGCTTGGCTTGCGGGATTGGATTGCCGTCGGGATATTGCGCCAGCGTCGCCTCCAGCTTGTCGAGGCACAAGGCCCATCTGCGGCCGGAACTCGATGGCGGGATGCCGCGTTGCCAGCAGAGGCTCTGCGTCAACACCAAAGGCGCGGCACTGTGTTCCAGCATGTAGCGGATGCGTTCCGCCGGATAATCCGGGTCTAGCGGCAGATATGCCGCACCGGCTTTCAATATAGCCAACAGGCCGACAAGCATGTCAGGGCAACGCTCCACACAAACCCCGACTAGCGTGTCCGCCGCCATCAAAGGCTCGCCGGATTCGGTTTTAAGGCCCAGTAGGTAATGCGCCAGCCGGTTGGCTTGCTGGTTGATCTGGCGGTAAGTCCACGCCTCGCCATCGAACACCAGTGCCACCGCCCCTGGGCTTTGCCTCGCTTGCTCCTCGAACAGGCCGACCAAGGTTTGCTGGCGAGGGTAATCTTGGCGCGTGTCATTCCAAGCGTCTAGCTGGCGGATGTCGCGGTCGGACAGCAAGGCCAGCCGCCCGACCGCTTGCTGCGGATTGGCGACGATAGCCTCAAGCAAAGCACTGAAATGCCCGCTAAGGCGCTCGATGCTGTCCCGCTCTAACAAATCCGTGTTGTACAGGAACAAGCCACGCAACGGCCCGTCGCCGGTGACAGCCAGCGACAGGTCGAACTGGCCTTCCATCTGCGGGATGTCCACCAATTCTGCCCGCACTCCGTCGGCGGCGAAGCTGTCTTGCATTAGCGATTCGTTCTCATAAGAAAAGCCCGCCTGCACCAAGGGCGCGTAACTGCGATCGCGCCGGGCTTGCAGTGTCTGCACCAGCCGCGCAAACGGATAGGGCTGGTGAAATAGGCCGGTGAACACGGCATGCGTGGTCCTCGCCAGCAACTGGCTGAAACCCAAGTCCCCATCTTCGGGAAAGTGGGCCGTCACCACCATCATATTGACCAGATAACCCACTAGGCCGGCGAATTGTTTTTCGTTGCGTGGCATCGAGGTCGGCACCCCGATCCAAATATTGGGCTGGGCCGTGTAGCGGTGCAGCAACACTTGGTAGGCCGTCAACAGGACATTGAACAGCCGGGTGTTGTGCTGCCGCGCTAGGGTTTTCAAATGTTCGGTCAATTCAGCCGACAGCCGGAAAGGCACGGACGCACCGGCATAGGTTTGCAGCGGGGGGCGCGGGTGGTCGGTCGGCAATTGCAGCACAGGGACACCGTCGCCCAATTGCTTGGCCCAGTACGCCGCCATGCGCTCGCCCTTGCGGCCTGCCAGCAAGGCGTTTTCCCAAGCCACGAAGTCGGCAGGGTCTGCCGCCGGAGGCAACTCGGGCGGCTGTCCTTGCAGGAAGGCGGCATAGCCCAGCAGCAGTTCCTCGCCCAAGATCGACAAAGACCCGGCATCGCCGACGATATGGTGAAAATCCAGCAGCAACAGGCTGGATGCGTCCGCCGTCTCGAACAAGGTGGCGCGGAAGGCGCTGTGTTTGAGATCGAAGGGCTGGCGGGCGGCTAGTCGCACCCGCTCCAGCAACTCGCTTTCCGGTAAGGAACCAAGGTCGTCGGTCCGCAACAGATCGGCTGGCTCGGCCAGCACCTGCTTCGGAATGCCGTCGCATTCGACGAAAACCGTCCGCAAAGCGGGATGCCGCTCCCGCAGAAAATCCAAGGCCCGCCGCAAGATGTCGCGGTCCAAGCGTTGCTGGAAACGCAACGGCAGGGCGAGGTTATAGGCCGCGCTGTGCGGGTCTTCCTGATACACCAGCCACAGTGCTTGCTGGCCTTGGGACAGAAGGGTTCCGTTGTTCATGCGCTTGTCTTGCTTGGGCTCGATAGCCTGTCCAGCCTGGGTGGTTTAATCATGTGGGCCGTTTTGCCAGAGCCAGATAGCCTAAGTATCCCAATAGCCGTCCGGAAATCAGGCTGGGCATCAGCGCGAGTTCTTTCCAGCGCCGATGCCTCACGCAAGCCGGCACATAGGTAAACGGCTCGACCAAGGCTTTCCACAGCGCGGTAACGGCCGGAAACCGGCGCTTGCCCATCAAATAGCCATAGCCCCGCCCGTACTGGTATTCCCGCCGGACAAGCTGCCGAAGACTGTAAATCCGCATCGGCGTGGGATGGCGGATGACGATGGCCGGATCGAAATAGAAACTCGCCCCCCCGTCCATGCAGCGCAGGAAAAAATCGGTATCTTCGCCGCAACCCCAGGGTGTGCCAGGGCCGATGGTTTCGTCGAAGCGGCAGCCCTGAATTCGCTCGGCCCTCAGGAAAAAAGCCGCGGTCATGCCCACTACCCAGGCGTTTTTCGGGGTGATTTCGGCGGCGGGTTGCGGCATGTAAAACAACATGGCCTCCTCTTCCCGTTCCAAATCCATCACATTACCCACCACGCCGTCCCGTTCGGGATGTTCCGCCAGGAATCCGGCGGCCCGGCTCAAGGTATCCGGCTCGTAGGCGCAATCGTCATCGGGGAACCCCACCAAATCCCCTTGCACATGGGTCAGACCGAGGTTGCGGGCGCGGGCCAGCAAGGGCTGGTCTTGGCGCAGATGCAGGATCGGGAAATTCTGGCGGTATTGTTCGACCATGCCGTCTAGACATCCGTCCTGGTTCTGGTCAATGATAATCAATTCAAAGCCGCCTTGGTAATCCTGTTGGCTTAAGGAATGCAGGAAACGTTCGGTTTCCTTGACGCGGTGGACCGTGGCCAATATCAGGGAGAAGCGCAGCTTATTCATAATCAGAATTCTCTTTTTGCTGAAGTTTTTGCTGGATAACCGCTTCCAACGCAGGCAGGGAATTAAAGTTCTCCGTGACTATATCGCCGCTGCCGAATTTAACCCCGTATTGCTTTTCGATATGGGATACCAAGCCGACCAGCATGAAAGAATCCAGAATGCCGCTGTCAATTAAATTGGAGCTTTTGTCAAACCCATCCGGTACCCTGCCCATCAAGTAGCGTTTGATGATCAGTTGATAAAGCTCGTCTTGTATGCTCATGCGTTCATGTTTCCTAGGGCTTGCAGTTGGGATGCATTGCGAATTAATTTTCCGCTTGCCGTTCTCAGTAAGCGGTCAACAAAGGTGATCTGTGCCGGTATCTTGTGTTCGGCCAAATGCTCGGCACAAAAAGCCGTGATGTCCTTTGGGGACGGCAATTCATCTATTCCTGGGGTTTTCACGACATGGGCATGGGGAATCTCGCCCAAGCGTTCATCGGGGTAGCGAAACACACAGGCCTCCTGGATGGCGGGGTGGGATTCCAGCACGGCTTCCACCGTTTGCGGAAAAAATTTCATGCCGCCCACGCTAATGACTTCTTTTGATCGACCACGAATATGGAGATAGGCCTCTTCATCAATCTCGCCTAGATCGCCAGTGGCAAACCAGCCCCCGTTCTTTTGCAGAATATCGTGGCGTTCTTGCCAAGGCTCGTAATAAGCATCGATCAGGCCCTTGCCGCGCAACTGGATTTCGCCCAAACCGGCAGCTTGGTCGATAGTGTGCAGGCGGGCTTCATAGGCGGGCAGCAGCTTGCCCACAGACCCGCGTTTCTCGCGGGGCTTGTCCAGGTTCATGCAGGGCAGGCCCACCTCGATGATGCCGTAGGTTTCATTCAAGGGTATTTGGAAGCGCTGGTAAAACGCCTCGGCCACGGCGGGGTCGAGTGCGGCGGTGGTGACAATGGCCAGACGCAAATCAGGCAATGCTTGGCTACCCTGGTCTTGCGCCATCAAGTTGTAATGCAGCGGTGCCGCATAGGTCAGGGTCGCCTTGTGCTTCGCGGCGAGTTGGATGATGGTGGAGCCGAAGGCATTCGGGGCGAGCAGTATCGTGCATCCATAAGTCAGGTAGGCAACTATCGACACGGTAAAATGGTAGGCCATGGATAATAACCAGACGATCCTGTCGCTAGAATCGAGGTGCAAGCCATCGTTGGCGGCTTGGATGCGTTCGTAAACCGTTTCGTGCGACAGCACTACCCCTTTGGATGTCCCCGTCGTGCCCGATGTGAAGCGCACAAAAGCGGGATTGAGCCGGGTGAAGCCAGCGGGTTTCTCTAGGTATTTTATACAGCGGGCAAAGGCTGTTTGTTCTGAAATAATAATATCTTCGCCAGTTTGCACCGCTGCGACATCGGCGATGATATTGGTTTTGGAAAGCAGCGCGTCAATGGCAATATGCTGGAAAATCTGCCGCTTTTCCTGCGGGTTCAATTCCACCGGAATAGGCGTGACGCAAGCGCCACAACCCCATATCGCATAAACCAGGCCGATGTATTCCGGGCTGTTGGGATAGTGCAAGCCGATGCAATCGCCCGGCTTGACACCCTGCGCTTTAAGTTTCCCGATCAGCCCATCGACTAATAATTTAAAATCGCCATAGGTATATTCATCCCTAGCTGTGATAATCAACGGATGGCCGGGTTGCTGCACGGCGGTTGCTAAAAACAGGTCGAGTAGGTTCATGCTCAGTTATTTTGTCTGATGATTGCTTTGCCCAAGGCGTCACCCATTGCCCAACAGGTGCCAACCACACGGGCAGAGGCTTGTGCCAATTTTTCCGCTGACAGGCATTTACCAGCCACCCACAGGTTTTCCATGCCCGCGACTTTTAATGAACGTAACGGTATCTGATAGGTATGACCGGGTGGTAGATAATCGAGCCTGACGCCTACCCTAGGTTCCCAATACTCCACCGGCCAGGCGCAGCGTCCCACGGAATCGGCGAATTCGCGCCCGCTTTTTATGTCTTCAAGGCTCAGGCAATACTCGCCCTTGATTCTGCCGCCATCACGAATCCCTAAGCATCCCACTTGCGGAATATGGGCCTCGGCAAAACCCGGCAACTGCTTGATGAATCTTGCCAGGATTTCTCGATAATCCCCTGCCCTGCTGCGGTCATAGCCATCGCTTGGAATATTGAGCTTGGCATAGACTTCGTCGGCATACACGCCGCTGTCAAACCAGGCCCCTGCGAATAGTTGCGGCAAATCACCTGCCTCGACGGCGGCTTGCGCCATGCGCCGGATGCCGATATTTTTAGGGAATTTCACGGCATCCTCCTCGGTGCCTCGAATCTGGAAAATCAAGCCGGCCAACGCATCGCCGGGCATCATCTCGCAGTCTTCAAGCAGGCGCACCGCTTCTGCCGTCCCTGTCGCATCGACCAGCGCGTCAACGGGAAGCCGCCGCTTTCCACTCTCGCCGAGCACTTGCAGTTGCTTGACCCGGCGGCCCTCGGTGTGGACTTGGATGGGATAGGTGTCGCGCAAAACGGTGATATTCGGTAGGCCAGCCACCCAGCGTTCAACCACCTGTTCGTATACTGCCGGGTCGGCGCTCAAGGTCCAGACTTTGCCCATAGTGCGCTTGCGTGTATGGGTATCGGCGCGTAGCAGCAATTCAGCCAATTCCATAGGCAGTCCAGCATTGATATATTCGCCTGAATCATCATACAAACCCCCAAGCGTATGGATCAGGCTATGCGTCACCGTGCCGCCTAGACGGGCTGTCTTCTCCACCAAGAAAACCCTTGCTCCTGCGGAAGCAGCCGAAATAGCGCATGCCAGCCCACCGGCTCCGGCACCCACAATGGCAATCGTATCGGGGGTATTAAGCATCGGGATTTTTCAATAAGTCGTATTGAAGCTGGCTAGATCGAAAGAGGTATCGCCGATGATTTCATTCCAAAGGCGTTCGTAGCGGTTTTCGGGTACCGTGACGCCGCGCAGCAAATCGTCCCATTCTTCGCCTTTTTCATTATTCCATACTGTCTGCCAGCAAGCGACGTGCAGATTTTGGATTTGATTTTCAACCGCCCATTTTTTGATGCCGTCATAGCGTTTGGCAGGCACCGCCAGCGCCAAGGAAAACGCCTTGCCTTGCCGCAATTCGCCGAGTATCTCCAACAGTTGCAAAATATGTTCTTCCGTGACTTCGGTATCTTCCAGTTCCGGCTCACTCATGGCCTTGCAGACAAAACGTATATTGCCGTAGCGCTCGCATTCTTTTAAGAAAACGTGTTCCTGCAGGGACAGTTTTTGGCGGAATTTGGAATAGCCTTTTAGCTCTTCCAGGCTATTTTCTTCCAAGGGAAAATGATGTTTATTCTCCAAGTTGTAGCGGGTGCAATAGGTCTTCAGCGTCATGCGTTTGGCGTTGTTGGGACCTGAAGCATCTTCAATCGCTTCGCCTATGACCATGTCTTCCAACCGCCAATAATCGGCAAAACGGTTTCTCAAAATAGGTATAATGGAATGCCACGTCCTGATGCCAAAGTTGTCAAAGGGCGAGTTGGTGTCTTTAATATCATATATCCAGAGCATCCCACCGACATGGCAGAAGCTGCCCAAGCTAATCACTGCATCGACGTGTCCGGCCGGTTGGTCTTGCGCCAGCCATGGAGTTTTAATGAGGTTTGACATAGTTATTTATGCACGGATTTCTGAATGTCAACGTGTGTGTTTCTGGGAGACTGACTTCCAGTATCCGACTGCTCTGCCCAAACCCATTGCAAGAAAAACAAGGGCATTGCGCAAATTTCCGGCAAGTAAATTATTAGCCGCCAGGGCAAAAGGCGAATGCAGTTGCATTCTCGCCAGAGGCCATGGAATAGCCCGCTTAACCATCAGGAAGGCAAAGCCACGCCCATAGCTATATTCCCGGCGCATCAACTGGACTACGGAGTAAATCCTGCTGGGCGCGGGGTGCCTGACAAACAGGCCGCGCTCGTAATAATGGCTGGCCCCGCTGTCCAGGCAACTCAACAGGTAATCCGTGTCTTCGCCACCCCCCCATTTTTGGCCCGACCCAGGCCCTATGGCTTCATCAAAGGCAACCCGCTCCGCGACAGACCGCCGGAAAAATAAAGCCGGTGTGATGCCGACCCCCCAGGCATTGGAATAGTCGATTGAACCCGATGACGGTTCACTGAAACCGAACGCATCCTCGTCCCGGTCAAGGTCGAGGATGCGCACACTCAGCCCATCCCATTTTTCAGACTGGAAAAAATGGGCCACCTTGCCCAAAAAACCTGGGGGGTACACGCAATCGTCATCAGGAAAACCGACAATATCGCCGTTTACATGGGAAAGCCCCTCATTACGAGAGCGGGACGCCCCAGGCTTTGCCCTCCTGATATGCCTAATGGGAAAGTGTTGCCTATGGGCATTGATCAATTCCACCAAGCGGTCGTCAGCATTTTGGTCAACCACGATTAACTCAATAGCCTGGTGATCCTGCCCGGACAATGATTGCAGGAAGCGTCCGACTTCTTCAACCCGGCCACGGGTTGCCATGATAAGGGAAAAACGCATATTATGATTCTAGTCCGTTATCAGAAAATAGAATTTCCCCGGTTTGCAAACGCCACAGGGAATGGTAATAGCCCTTTAATTGAACCAGTTCCTCATGGGTTCCTGATTCGATGATTTCCCCGTGTTTCATGACGTGGATGCAGTCTGCATGGCGCACCGTCGATAAGCGGTGGGCGATCATGATCGTGATGCGGTTGTGGGCCAGCCGGATGATGGAGCGCTGGATTGCCGCCTCGGTTTCGTTGTCCACCGCCGAGGTGGCTTCGTCCAATACCAGGATGGGCGGGTCTTTGAGAATGGCGCGGGCGATGGCGATGCGCTGCCGCTGCCCGCCGGAGAGCTTTTGCCCGCGTTCGCCGACCAGCGTGTGGAAACCATCGGGCAGGCGTTCGATAAACTCGGTGGCCTCCGCCGAGCGGGCGGCACGAAAGACATCCTCCTCGGTGCTGCCGGGGTTGCCATAGCGGATGTTGTCGTAAACGGTGCCTGGAAACAGGTAGACATCCTGGCTGACGATGCCGATGGCATTGCGCAAACTGCGCGTGTCGGCCTCGCGCAGATCCACGCCGCCCAAACGGACGCTGCCGACCTGGGCATCATAGAAGCGCAGCAATAATTTGATGAGGGTCGTTTTGCCGGAACCGGTCGAGCCGACAAAGGCGATGGTCTTGCCCGAGCCTATCTGCAAGTTGATATTCCGCAGAACCAGCGCATCGTCCGCATAGCCGAAGGAAACATTTGCAAATTCGATCTGCCCGCGCTGCTCTTTCGGCGACAGTTCATACTCGCCGGCCAGGATGACCGGCTGCTGGCTCAACAGGCCATGGATCTGGCAGGCGGCCGCTTCCGCATCCCGGTACAAGTTGTAATCCCGCCCCAGCGCCATCGTGACTTGGATCAATTTCGGCAGGATAAAGCTCAATAGCATGAAGGCGGTCAGCGACACCGTGCCCATCAGCACCATGACGCCGCTGGCGATCACCGGCAACAGGCTGCCGACGTAAAACACAAACTGGTTGGCTTCGATGTTCAGCGCGAAGGATGAGAAGCTCTTGATCTTGCGCTCGCGCAAGGTGTTGCTGAAAGCGGCCAGACGTGATTCCTCATAGCTTTCCGTGGCCAGGCTTTTGATCGTGACCATGCCCGCCAGGCTATTCAGCACCTGTTTGCTGACATCGTTTTCGGACACCCCCACAGACTGGCTTTGGGCCGTCAGTTTTTTGCCGAAATGGCGGAACAATAAAAACGGCATCAGCAGCGACACCAGCAGCGGCACCAAGGCCACCGGCTCGAACGCCAGTAGGAACAGGCCACCCAAGGATAATGTCACAAGCCGATCAATCGTTTGGTGCGGCACACTCTCTAAAAAAAGCCGGATCTTGGTCGGGTCGTAATGGATCAGGTTGACCAATTCGCCGCTGCTGTGTTTTTCTAACTCGGCCACGTCCAAATGCTGGACATGGTTGTAAGCGTCAACCCGCAAGCTATGCTCAATCGCGGTGGCGTAATCTTGCCAAGCGGTGATACCGCGATAGCGTAACGTTGCCTCGGTTGCCGCCGAGCCTAGCAACATCCCGCTTAACACTCCGATCTGGGTGTAAACATTGCGAATTCCGAGGTGGGCGAGCAGGGGCAGTCCGCCAAATATCACCGTGACTAAAATCAAGCCGATGGACATCGGCGAGATGAAATTCAGCGTGGACGAAACCGCCGAGTAGGTGCAGGCCTTGCGGCGCAAGCTTTTTTGACGGGGGGTTTCCAACGCCCGCAGGAAGCGCAACAGAATCGCGTCTGGCTGCGGGTTCAACTCAGGTGCGGAATCGACCAGTTCACCTTCCAGCACGGTTTGAGGTGTCAAAAACAGGCTTTCATCCACTCCAAATACAGTTTTTGGCTTGGAAAACGGATTGTCATTGGGACCAAACAGATTCGTCAACACCCCTTTGCCAGTGCTAGGGACGCTCAGGAAATTGACCGCCACCAATAGTGCCGCCGGAGGCCCTAGCACGGTTCCGGCCAGTACACCGCTAGACAGGTGAAGCAAGCCCGACCGAAATTTTCCTCGCTTGGGCATTATCATGCCTTGCTCACTTCCTGACGCTCAAAATAATCAATGACCATCCCGACATCACCGCAACACTGCGGGCGATTTGCCGGCAAACTCCACCATCGGAATGATGAGGATATTGACGACACCGGCATCGGCGTATTTGCTGTCAATTTCCCTGAGGTTTTTTGCATGTTGCCCGTCAAGCCTTCCGATGACGGCTATCGTGATTTCCACCGATTTGTCCTGGACCGGCGTTTGGGCGATCAGATAGTCAATATTGGGAATGACCCGGCGCAGATCCTGGGTGCCGCGGGTTTCACGATACTCGTCCTCATTCAGTGTGGACAGGTTGAGGGTAAAGCCACTGACGCCTAGCATCAGCAATTGGTCGGTCAGCTCAGGCTTCAAGCCTGAACCGTTGGTAAAAATCGATACCTTGAAACCCGCCACCCTTAGCGCGGCGACCTTGCCGACCAAGTCCTTATCATGGGTCGGCTCGGTGAAGCCACTGATGGCGATGTTTTCTATCGGATATTGTTTCAGCCCGTCGATAATTTGATCCAGCCGTTCCGTGGACAGTTGCACCTTGGCCTTTTTTTCGATGGAAACAGGGCAGAAAAAGCAACGTTGGTTGCAGGTGCTGGTGGTTTCTATTTGCACATATTTGAGGGACATGAATGCAACCTGTCAACGGCCATGCAGGTACAGCAACACGCACTTGGAGCAGATTGGCGTCAGGCCTTGCGCGAGAATTTCCCTGACCCGGCGGAACTTCTCGCCCTGCCAAATTTCCATGACGCCTTCCTTGTACAAGTTGCCGACGCTGAACTCGGGATACAGCTTGCAGGAGCTGACGCTACCGTCGGCCAGCACGTCCATGCGGTTGGCAATGGACAAGCATTGAGTCCGGCGCTGACCAGGCTGTTGGGTGCCGGTAACGAAATGCTCGAACTCGTCCGCCTCCAGTGCCGGCTGGAAACGCAAGCGGATTTTCCAAGACCGGCTGTTAAGCCTAGCCATCTGCTCGCGCAGGTTGGCAACCATTTCTTCCGCGACATGGAATGTGTAGGAATGCCAACTGGCTTTAGGTTGCAACGGCAGGCGGTTTAACCAGGCGAAGTTTTGCTTGTAATAGGCATCCATCTGGTTGGCGACAGCCTCCGTGATGTACCAGGGGTAGACGATATATAGGCTATCGATGCCTTCAATGCCTTCGCAGTAATCGGCAAATTCGTACAGATTGGGGATGAACTTGTCGCTCAACACCAAGGTCATCGAAACCTTGCCTTTGAATTCACCTGTTTTTTGCAGTTCCAACAGCAGTTTGATGTGGTGCATGGTTTTATCGAACGTACCCTTGCCACGGATCGCATCGTGCTGCTCTTTGAAGCCATCCACGCTGACCAGCATCACCGTGTTTGCGGAAATGCGCAGGATGGATTCCAGCTTGCGCTCGATCAACAAGCCATTGGTGCAGAGGACGGTCCAGCGCGGGTCTTTTTCCAGCATCAGGCTCAGCGCATCCCACTCCTTGTGCACGGTCGGCTCGCCGCCCCACAAATACAAGTTGGATTTGGCCTCGCGGGTTTCAAACAGGATTTTTTCAAAAACCTCGGCGGACAATTCATCGCGCTGTTCTTCCTTGCTGAGGTGGTGGAAAAACCCTTGGTCATTCCACTGGAAGCAATGCTCGCAACGGATATTGCAGCGGTAGGTCAGTTGGATGCCGACTTCTTCCGGTGCCGGCGCGGCATAAGCCGGGTTGGTTTTCCGTCCACGGATGGCCTTGGACTGGTTAGCCATGGCTTTCTTCATCCGGTCGAATTCTGCCGGGTCGATCTTAACGGTGGTTTCAGGCTGCATTGCTGTATGCCTCTACATAATTGATGGTTCGCGCACGCGCAGTCAGCAAATTGACATGCAAATCTTCAAGCACTTCGGTTGAATATCCCGTGTCTGCCCATTTTTGGTACGAAATGGCAAAACCCATGGATTCCCATAATTCGCCGTTCTTTTGTTCGTATTCGCCATAAGGCTCCAACAGTATCAACGGCGTGGCGGCTGACAAGGAATCCACCAAGGTGGCACCGCCCGGCTTGCTGATAATCGCTTGGTTATGCCGGACCAGCCCGTAAACCTCCGGGCAAGACGGGTTATGGGAAAATACAACAGGATCGTCCCCCATCACTTCGCCAAAAGGTGGGAAGTGGTGTTTGCCCGACTCATCCCGCTCCCACGCCTTCCAAGCCGGGTCGATCAGAAAATACCGGTTTCCAAGCTGCCGGTTTTCGAGATCCTGGTTTTCATATACGGTGACATCCAACGGGATTCCGTGCGTGGCCAACTCGGGGATTTTGTCTTGGTAACTGCCCAGCCCCCAACCGCCGCCATGGATCAAAAACCGGCCTGACCGTTTGGCATAGGCAATGGGTTCATCGGCAGTGACTGATAGGCGGTATGGCAGGGATTTATCTTGCCAACTAAAAAACCAAATAGGCCGATATCGGGGGTTTGTTCGGTTATAAAGTTTCCAGGAAACCGAGGTGACGGCATCCATATGGCACAGATCAACCGCAATATCCAGTCCCGGTTCCATGCTCAAATATTGCTCGATAATCGGCATCCAGAAACCATATATCACGATGAATCGCTTATGCTGCTTTTGCTGCCAAGCAGACAAAAGTTTTGATACTTTTTCTTGATCCAGACTGTGGGTAATATCGCCGGTCAATTTCTGCGCGATCCGGGCAATGGAAAAATTGCGGTGGAAAGCGAGTTTGGTCTTGAGGATATTGTCTCGCTTTTCCGCCAGAAGATAGTTTTCCAACAGGAATGTATCGGTTTCAAAGCCCTTTTCCGCAAATTGCCGCCAAAGCAACAAGCCAGGTACATAAGCTCCTAGCGACGAACCTGAGCAGAGTATGGCGAGGGTTTCGCCATTCTCGCCATTCATTGCGTAAACACCCGGATACCCAACTTGGCAAAAACCTGTTCCATCTTCTCTTTCAGGCCCAGTCGGGCTAAAGAGTCGGTGGCGACGAGGGACGCGTAAAAACGGCCCTTGTAGGGCGTGTCGCTGCTGGTTTGGGTTTTCCGGTTGACCGACAAGGTATGGGCTGAGAGTGGCAAAATCCCTTCTGGCCGGTCTGACCGGAACAGGATAGCGTCCTCCCCCATCTTGTGCAAAATCTCATCAAATGAGACCGGCTTAGTCAGGCCCAAAGAGAAAAACAGCAAGCTCCCCTGGGCCGAAAACGGTTCAAGAAAACGGTCGATATGATGGTTGATGAACCCCATGGATTGCCGGGCGTTGATTTCCACCACGCTGCGAATGCTGCCGTCCTTAAGCAGCATGGAGTCGATGCAGACGGGGCCAAAATAGCCTTCCCGGTAAAGCCCCGCCGCCACAGTTTGCATTTTGTCCAGATAACCCGCCTTGTCCAAGCCTTCCATAAACATCGGCCCCGCCGTTTGAATGGCGGCAAAAGCAAAACCGGCGTTCACCATTTTTTGCACGGAAATAATCGTCACTTCGCCAGTTGGGCCGATTTCCAATTGGCAGGAAAAATCCAGTGCCTTGTCCAGCAATGGTTCCAGCAAGAATCGAGTTTGTTTGCCATTTTTTTCCTGCTTTCCAATATGCCGGGCGATTCTTTCCAATAATTGGGGTGAATCCACTAGCAAATTTCCTTTGCCGGAAACCCCGAAGTCGTCTTTGATCAAAATAGTGGTGTTTTTAAGCAGGTGCTTGCCTACTTTTTCCAGCTCGGCGGCTGAATCTATCGTCTCGCCATGCCACTCGCCGAGTTCCTCGATTTCCAGTGCATGGGAAAACAGTTTGGAATTGGCTTTCCTGACGGCCTCAATGCTGGGAATTTTTTGTGCAATGCCGTAATGCTGGCAAAACGGCTGCGTCGTGGGTAGCACGGAATAAGGGGAAAGGCCGCCCAAGCCGGAAAACAATTCGCTGAAATACGCTCGATTCGCGGCTGCTTGAAGCAAACCGCAAATAGCGTCGTTGCCTGAAATAGTTTCGTCGGTCTCCACGGGCTTTTCGTTTCGGGAAAACCGAAAACCGGTTTCTCGCAGGTAATCCACATGGGTTTTGTCCATGGGTCTACGGGTAACCAACAGGCCACCCTCTGCGTGACAAGCGGCAAACATTAATTCATCCATGACGGCGACGATAGCATCGGCCTGGGCATCGACCACGCTAGGCAATTGGCTTAATGTCGGCGCACGCCAAAAGCGTTCCGAGTCGAAGCTGCCTAGGTGTAATTTGCTTTTATTATCATTGCTTGCCATGATGTCCCAATTAGGTGGGCATCACGCTTGTATGCGCAGTCAATACTTTGGCTAGGCAGTTAATGGAACTTAGGTCTGAGTAATCGAAATTTTCAAAGTCGATTTCAATGTCAAAAGCTTCTTCAAGTCTGAATAGAAATGTGACGAGTTGCAATGAATCCAACCCTACTTCATTGACGATGTCCGCCTCGTCGGACAGACTGACGGCAAGTTCGGGATTTTCCTTGACCTCGCTCAAGATGGATTTAATCTTTTGTTTCATTCGGCAATGTTAGCAAAGTGGCGCTTGATGTTCAAGTTTTTGGCATGGTTCAATTTGCCAAGTCTAAGGGTAACACTTTTTCCTGCGCTCAAAAGACTCGACCCCATGAAACTAAAGGCTTTGGCCTTGTGGTGCTTTGCCAAAAGTTAACCCTCGTTTGAACCACGCCGGATTCCTTACTATTTATGATTTAAGTCGTCGGCTTCAGGATGCCTGCCCTTGGCCAAGGCATCCGCCTGTTTGATCCAAGATCGGATGGACTCGATGGACAGGGGAAGCCCTCGTCCGACGATTTCCTTGATGCGCTCAGCCGACAGGGTGGTCAATCCGGCGAAGCTGGTCACGCCCGCTACACGCAGCCTTTCGGCATAGACTTCCCCGATGCCGACGATATCTTCCAGCCGTTCCGCGTCCGCCGTGGAGCGCCCGGTCTTGCGCCCACCTGTGCCGTCTGTTTCCACGAAGGCGGCTTTTATCTGCGCGGTCTCATGTCCTAATGCCTCAATGCGACTTAGATGTTCCTCCAATTGCTGGCGTACCCCGGAGAGCTTGCCAGCCGCCACCCCCAAGCCAGTACCGGCACCGCCGACGGTGCCGGCGATGAGGGGGTTTTGTGCCAGTTTGCCACAGAATGCCGCTAGTTTATCGGCCCAGCCAGCCGCGCTAACCGCAGTGCTGGGCAAAGGGGATGCAGCGGCAGACGGGGCCAGCGTTCCTAGAGCCGCTTGGCTTGAAGGCAGCAGGGTGGCGGATGCCGCGTTGGCCTTCGCCACTCCTTCCAGCCCCCAGGCTAGGTGGGCAGCCGTCAGTCCTTTCGCGGCCAAAAGCCCTTTGACGGCCAGTATCCCGGCCAATCCGCCGCTCGCACTGGCGACGGCGACGATGGCGAACATCCGCCAAGGTGGCAGGCCTTGGCCCCCCGTCTTTTCCGTAGCGGGGCCATCTGCCTCGCTTGGCTTCGTTTGATCAATAATCTCGGCCATGGTGTCACCCGTTGATCTCAAGTCGATGAAAAAAAGAGCTGTTGCCCGCCTAGGCCAGCCGTCCTCCGGCTAGCAGCAAAACACGGTCGGCGATGTCGAAATAACGGTCGTCGTGCGTTGCCGCGATGACGGTCTTACCTTGCCGTTGCAGGCTAGGTAGGATTTTCCGGTAAAACTTTTCGCGGAATTCGGCATCCTGGTCGGCCGCGAATTGGTCAAAAATATACACGGGCTTGTCTTCCAGCAATGCGGCGACTAAGGCTAGGCGCTTTTTTTGCCCGTTGGAAAGAGCCTGCGGGGTGGGCATACCGCCAGTTTGACCGGATAAGCCCATGGTTTCCAGCCAATGGCCGAGTTGTTTTGAGTCGGCGTCTGCCAGACCGTGCAAATCCTCGAACAAATGGCAATCGGCGAATAAAGCGGCGAACAATTCCCGGTAGGCGGGATAGCTGTCGGCCTCCAAAGGTTCGCCGTTTAGCCGTAGCGTCCCTGCTTCCTGGCGGTAAAGTCCGGCAAGCAGTTTTAGCAAGGTGGTCTTGCCGCTACCGTTGCGGCCGGTGACGAACAGCATTTCGCCCGGCATGATGGACAGTTCGATGGGCCCTAGCACAAACGGGGTTTGACCGTGCTGCCCAGGGTAGCGGAACACCGCAGCTTTCAGGCCCAAGCTGGCAAAGCTGTGTAGGGGCTTGCCCTGATACCGTCCGCTGTCGCCATAGGGGGCGGCCTGAAGCTTTTCCTCCAAATGGCATAGATTCTCCAGTGCGGCATCGGCACGGACGATTTCGGGTATCCAGGTTAGCCAGGGGTCCAACTCGGATAGTATGTAAATGACCGTGGCGGTGATTTTGAACACATGTCCGGCGAGTCCCTTGTCCAGGGTGGGGATGACCATGACCAGCACGACGAGCAACAGGTAAAAGCTGCTGTATCCAATGGTCAAACTGTTGGCAATCTCGGCGTTGGCGGCCCGTTTGTTAGCGCTGATGGCAATGGCGCAGCGCCCATAATCATCAAACAGCCTACAGCTCTTGCTCTGGCTGAGTTTGATTTCCTTAAAACTGGTCAACAGTTCTTGCACACGTTTGGAAAATCCCTTCTCCAAGGCTTGGCCCTCCCGCAACTTCAACTCCAAGTTCAGATGGATGAAGGCCCGGTAAATGAACGCGTAGGTGCCGATGAAGGCTAGTGTCACTAGCAGGGCGGCTAGGGAAATCCAGCCCAGATAAACCAAGCTGGCCGCCACTACCAGGGAGGAGCGGGCAAGCAGGGCCAAGGACAGGGCGGATTGGGAAACCAGTTGGGTGTCGTTGGTCAGGGCAGGGCAACCGTCCTGTGCCAGTTCGGCCTCGACCAGGCGCAAGTCGGCGCGGCGCAGCCTGTCGCCTATCCGCAAACGCAATTTCAGCAGGACTTCCTCGGCTGCCAAAGTGGTTTGCCCCAGTGCCTGGTGCTGCCCATAGATGGTCAGTGCCAGCAGCGTCAGGGCAATGAAAAATTGTCGGGGGTCTAGTCCGCCTGCGGCGATTTGCGCGGCGGATAGGTTGATGGCGGCCAGCAGAGCCCCCCCGGCCAAGCCGGAGACGACCACCATGAACACTACTCTGCCCCTGGGAAAGTCAGGCTCTTGGAGTAAATACGCGATTAGCTTGGGCATCGCCTGTCCTTGCGCATCCGCTCAAATCGCTTGGGTTGCCGGTTTGTTTGCGGCATCATTTTCCAACAGTTCGTTGAATATCCTGGCAAAACCGTCCCAGTCCTTGGCTGCGGCCTTGCGGATAGCGTTTGCCGCCAGTGTCTGCCGCTGAAGTTCGGATGCCATGATAAGCTCATACGCCGGCAAAGGCTCGGCTAGCCCCAAGGCGGTCAGACGGGTGAACAGCTTGCGGCGCACATCGCGGTAACGAGTGTCGGATGGATTGGAGACCAGCTTGTGGTATTTGCTGAACAAGGCAACGTCGCCTTGGTGGCGGATTGCCTGCCAGCAAACTTCCAAGTAATCCACGACGATGGTTTTGGTGGCCTGGCGCAAAGCCGGGGCCACATCAATTTGCCGTTCAACCAGCCAAGACAACTGGATGTTCAAGTCGGCGCAAAAACTCACCACCCTCTCGGTCAGTGCCTGGAACCCGGCTTCGTGCAAAGACAACAGCCATGCCTGCAAAGGCTGGATTTCCACCAAGTCGCTTTCCACCCAGGCGCGAAATTTCACATGGGGGTCAGGCCGTTTCCCTGTTAACGCTATGATTTTCTCTAGTATCTGCTCAGGAACTTCCCAGTAACCCCCCAGTAGCAGGGCGAAAGCTACCAGCAATCCAAGGAACAGAGCCACAATTACAATGACGAAAATACTCATTATCAAACCTTTTAAAAATGCGCAGTTGGGAATGTGACGATTTTCACGCCTAGCTCTGCCTCACATTCTGTCCCGCACGGTGGTGCAGTAGGGGACGCATCGAATTGGCGACACCGATAACGATTGAGCCGACTGACAGCATTGTGGTTTGCGCCAAGCCAAAATGCAGGAAAAACGCTCCGCTGATGCCGATCAGCGTGGTGCCGGCGACGACGGCGAAACTGATGTCGGTGTTGGTACGGAACTCGTGGGCATAGTCGAACAGCTTCACCAGATGGTCCAAATCGCTTTCCATAAGAACTATTTGCGCGGTGTCTGTCGCCACCGTCGACGCACCCCGCAGAGAAATGGAGACATGGGATTTTTTTAGTGCGATGGCATCGTTGATGCCGTCGCCGATGTAACAGACGAAGCGGCCTTCGTTGGTCAGGCGCTCAATCAAAGCGGCCTTTTCCTCCGGTAGAGTTTCTGCAAAGTAATGGTCGATGTCGAGTTCATGCGCCAACTTGGCGGTGGGGGCATCTTGGTCGCCGGAGATGATATAGGTGGCGGTGATACCATGGCGGCGCTTGATTTCGCCGATGATGGCCTTGGCCTGTGGCCGCACCGTGGGCGCCAGTTCCACCGCCCCGGCCAGTGCGCCGTCGCAAGCCACCAGCACTAAGGAATGGCCTTTGGCGTGGCAATGAGCCTCGATGCTGTTCAAGGTCTCTGGACGGCTGATCCCGGATGATTCCATGAAGCGTCGGCTGCCGACCCGAACTTCGCGGCCCTCGACAGCCACGCATAAGCCAAAGCCGATCTTGTACTCGGATTCGTCCACTAGCGGCACACCCAAGCCGCGCCGCGCCGCCTCGGCGAGGATGGCCAAGGCAATGGGATGGGATTGCTTATGCTCGGCAGCGGCGGCAAATCTCAGTATATCCGCATCGCAATAACCCCCGACAAAAGCGTGGACGGCGGTAACCCGAGGTTGCGCGTCGGTGAGAGTTCCGGTCTTGTCGAACACTAGGGTATCGACCTGGTGTAGCAAATCCAAAGATCGGCCATCCTTGATGAGGATGCCATGGCGGGATGCGATGTTGAGGTAGTTCATCAAAGCCAACGGCGAGAGAATGGACAAACGTTGGCGGAAGTGTGTATCGACCACCGCCAAGGCACCCATGGGACCCAATAGTGGAAAAGCCACTAGGCCGGCCAGCAGGGTCGGTGCTACGGTGCGGTCGGACAGGATTTCGGCGCGTAATTGGGCGGTGGATTTGTATTCGATGGTGTTGTTGAGAATCTGGCCAATGCGGGCGATGGCGGTGTCACCGCCGGACTTGTCCACCCGGGCCTCAAGGCGGCCTGCCAGCAGCACCGTGCCGGCGAACACGGCTTCGTCCAAAGCCTTTTCGACCGGGTGGGCCTCGCCGGTCAGCATTTGCTCGTCAACTAGAGCTTGCCCGGCTAAGACCGTTCCATCCACTGGGATGATTTCCCCAGCATTGACGACAACCTTGTCACCGACGCGTATTTGCGCCAATGGCGTTTCGGTTTCGATGCCATCGACCAGCAACCAGGCGGTATTTGGCACCTGCCGGTAAATGTCGACTAGCCGGTTGCGCGAGTCGTCCGTCACCATGCTGGTGAGCTTGATTGACAATTGCGCGACCAGCGAGACTAGGCTACCGATCCAGAAATAGCCGTTGAGAATCATCCCTGTCACGGTGAACACGAAGATGGTGCCAACACCGACCCGGCCTTGCTTGGCTAGGTCGTAGGCTTTTTTGTACCAATGGCCGCTGTTAAAAAGAATGCAGGGTATGCACAGTAGATTCAGCGGCCACAGCCATTGCCCCAGTGTGGCGCAGACTAAGGAAGCCACCGCGATTTTGATTTTGCGGTCGTTGTAACGGCTGCGCTCCAAGCGGCGCTGAAGCTCAGCGGGGCTGGAAATATGCTCCATTTGCACTTGGTAGCCGGTTCTGGCCGGCTTAGGAGCGGATGGCTGAGTGGGGGCCAGCCAAGCCGACAAACCCTGCAGCCCTTCGCTCCGTTCATCCGTCTGACCAAAATCAGGCGTTTGCAGCGCGAGGATTTCGCCCAAGGTTTTACTGGGCTTGAACAGCTTCGCCATCATGCGATGAATTTCCGACTTTCTTCGCCGGGGGTGGGCGGAAGCGGTGCTTTCGGCAGGGCAGCGGGCTGGACTTTCGGCATGTTCGCCTGGGCCATGCCGGTCAAAAGCCCTGTGTAGGAAAGCAGCACCGAGTAGAACAAGCCAAAATGCAGGAAAACTGTTGTTGAAATATCGATCAGATCAATCCCAAATGGGGCGAGCAAGTTGAATCTTTGCTTGGCGAAGAATAGCCTTGCTAGGCCGAAAATGCCGAGCACCCCGCGTAGGCGTGGATCCAGAAGCACGATGTGGGCATTGGTTTCGCTTAGATCGGAAGGTTCGCGGACATCCACGGAAAGTATGGCGGTTTGCATTGCCTCCGCATCCTCGTCGCCGGTACCCACATAGCAGACTATTCGACCGCCCAATTGCAACTCCCCGATTAGATTGGCCCGCACGGAACCTTCGGCTTCGATAAAATAACCGTCCAAGCCAAAATCATCTGCCAACCGGCGTCCCTGGTCCTCGTTCGTGGACATGGCATAGGTGGCGAAAGGCAGGGCCAGTGCGTCGCTAGTCGGCCATGGCCTAAGCCTCAGTGCATAGACGAGTCCGGCGACATGGGGACGGGCGGCGGGATGCTCCAACACGCGGGCATCGAAAATGACCGTGTTCACCAGATTGGCCAATTCCAAGGCGAGGGGATCGCGGATCAGGATGCCGTGGTGCGAGGCAAAGCCGATAAATTGACGAGCGGTATAAGGGCCTAGGCGGTGCATCTGCGCACCGAAGCTGGTGGTCAGGAACGCGGCTGCACGGTTGATGCCCATCAACGGCGTGGACAGGGCGAAAGCGGTCAGCATCCAAGGTGCCATATGCCTACCTACGCTCTCACCAATCTGCCGCAGTGGGGTCTGCGCTAAAGGGCCATCCTGCAACTGTCCGTACAAGCCAGAGGATGTCTCGGGTGCAGCCTTCGCGCAGAGGCAAATCAATCCGGCTAGTATCCGGGTATCCTTAGCGAGCCAGACACCCGGCGTGGCCTCGGTCGCCTGGTCTTCGGCAAAGCGCTTGCAGACCATCGCGTTGCCCGAGAGCACTATGCCGGAAGCCTGAACGGTGTTGCCGCCGCGCAGCACCATGACTAAGCCAGGCTTGACTTGCTCCAAGGGCACCTGTATCTCAATGCCATCGCACTCGACCCAAGCCACGCGATCTTCAAGGCCCAACGACTCCTGCAAAGTATTGCGCATCTCTTCTTCCGAACGCAGGAGCATGCGCTGGCTTGACGCGTGGAGCAGGGCGTTGAGCGCGGCGATGACGGTATAGCCCATGACCACGCATACGCTGATGCGGGTGGCGTCCAATACGTGCGAGTCCACGCGCCGTCGGCATAGCGCTTGCCAAGCCTCGCCGTAGGTGGCTGCAAACACCAGCAACATGATGGGAAGGCTGGCAAGGCTGAAGAACGGCAGGCGCAACGTTGTGCCAGCCACTGCCAAGCCCAATGCTGCCGAAGATGCCCACAGGTCGCGCCTGGCTTGGGCTTGGGTCAATGCTTGCTGGCCTTGTTTCGGCCCGGTTGCCGGATCCAGGATGGACTGTTTGCCTGTCTGTGGGTTTTCGTCCGGTGCGGGTTTGCTGCGAAAGAGAAGCTTGCCACCCGCATAAGCCAGACTACCGAGGATAAAGGTTTCAAGTATGAACATGGAGGCAATACCCTAAATGGTTGGTGGCCTTGGCGGCACATGCCACATTGGCCGGATGTCCAGTTGGGGATGGGCGGTTTTTTCCGTTTCGACGCAATAGCGGCAGACCCGTTGACTATGCGGGTTTGGTTGAGGTGGAATCAGAAGTATCGGCAACTTCAGTAGTAGCCTCACTGGCTTTCAACTCGCGCTTGAACAACGCCCTCACCTTGTCGGGATCGAAATCCAACAAGGTGCCGCCGGACTCGAAATGCCGGATGAAAACCTCGCCCGTGGCATATGTCACGGACACGGCGGTGACCGCCACGCCGCCTCCCCCGGCCAGGGTGCCCAGCACAGGGACGATCTTGGCGAAGCTGGCTAGCCCCAATACGCCGATGACCGAAGAAGCGCCGGAGAGCAGTGAGGCAACCAGCGACTTGACAATACTTTCCTTGAACGGCACTTCGTAATGTTTGGCCAAGCCATGCACCAGCTTGACTTGCAGGGCCATGATACCGGCCAAGTCGGCAAGCGGCAAAGGGATCAGGGCGATGCTGGCCGAAGCCAGCACATAGTTTTTGGCGAGGCTGCGGGCGCGGGCCAACCGTTCTGCACGGGCAAACGCTGTGAGTTTTTCTTCAATCGGTATGGCAGAGTCTGGTGATGTCATGGTTTTCTCCAGTTAATTTTTATGCATTGAGAGGTAATTGTATCCTAAGGGGCGTTTATCAAAACCCGACAAGCCGCCTACCTTGGCCAATTTCATGCAAAACATAATCCTTATAGGCCATTATAGCTTGAATATTTTTTTTTGCATGTTCAGTTCGATGGGTGCTATTAAAAGTGATGCGTCCACATCGGAAGGTCATTGAAATTACGCTTGGAACGCAAGGCTTGCTTTGCCTGTCAATGCCCGCAAGGCAAGCCTTGCACTCCCGCATCCCTTTTGGGATGTCCTTTTTATTCCCTGGTGCGTTGGGTCGGCACACGCAAGGCATTGAGCTTGACAGCGCCTTGGTATAACCAATCGCCGGCAAAGCCTGCGGCCAGGCCATAACTCAACACGGCTGCGATACCGACTAACTGTATCTCTAGTTGCCCGAACTCAGGCATGGCGAAGCTTCCGGGGCTGGCGAACAGCCCAACGCAGAGCGTCCCCAACATGCCGCAGATGCCGTGGGCGGCGACTAGGTTGGCAGCGACTTGGTCGTCCTTGATCAGCCTTGCCGACAGGGCGCGGTAGGCCGCAGGCTGTAATAAACCCGCCAAGATGCCGATGGCAACGGCCTCGCCGGGCGATATACAGGCCACTCCCGCCGAGACAGCCACCAAGCCACCCACGGTAGCCGCGCAAATCCGCGCATACACCGCGTCCGGCATGGCATCCCGAACCCATGCCAGGGCGCAGAGGGAGGCTAGCAGGGCAGCAGCCCCGGCCAGCAATATATTAAGGGCCAGCGGTGCGATGCCTAGGTTTCCGCCCCCTGAATGTCCAATGCCTATGCCAAACCAACCGAACCAGACGACGGAAAGGCCAAGCAGGCCTAAGGACGCATTGGCCTGGACACTGTCCCCGGTCGGCGCGAGAGTTCTTGACAGTGGCAGACGGATAGACCAGGCCAGAGCAAACCAAGCGGCGAAGGAATGGATGGTGGTGGCCCCGGCAAAGTCCACGAAGCCCCTTCGTTCCAGCCAGCCGGCCTGACCAGGCAGCGACTGGCCGCTCCAGACCCACTGTTCTAGCACCGGGTAAGCCGCCGCGCCCAATATTACGGCCAGGAACAAATAGGCCGGCAGGGACAGGCGATCTGACAAAATCGTCGCGACCACCAATCCCGTCACCGAGGCCAAGGCTGTCTGGCACAGTGCTTGCGCCAAATCGCCGTTGGTCGCAGACCCCGGCTCGACTAGCATCTCCCAGTGGCTGATCGCGAAATAGGTCAGGCCCAGTGCCGATGCCAGCAGAAGATTGCGCAGCCCCGCCTGCGGAACCGCCCAGTTTTCCAGTTGCGAGGCTTCCAGCAAGGCAAACCCCAGTAGAGCGATCAAGGTCAACAGTGCCGATGCCAAAGCCCTCAACGGCATGGCATGGGTGTCATTCGCTGGTTCGGAAGGCGCGGCATGGCTTGCAGCCACCGGGACGGCGGGCGGCGGACTGGCTGTCACCCTAGCCGCTTCCCCTCCCCCCATCCCGCGGACGCGAACCGCCAGTTCCTCCAGCCGATCCGCCGCTTCCATGTCCTTGGACAGATGCTGGTAAACCAAGATCGAGTTTTCCTCCAGTTTGGCCTTGATATCCTCTATGGATTTTGCGTTAGACCGGGTGTCCTGACCCAGCCTGTCCACCGCCGCACGCAGCGAGGCAATGGATTTTCCCAGATCGTCCGGTTTTCCTTGCATCTCCTGTTGCGGTGTCGCCCCGGTCGCACGGGCTTGGCCCGGGGCAAACACAAGGCAGACGGCCATGAGCAAGGCAATGGATAGTGCGCCTATTCCCGCCGGCAGACTCACCGCCATTAAGTTAAGCAGGAGCGGAGTGCAAGGCTTGCCTTGCTGGGTTCCCAACCATTTATAAATCCTATCAAGACAAGCATCGCACTCCCGGTAATGGCAAGTGGCTGGTAGCTTGGGGAAAAAGCTTAGCATATATAGCAATAGGGGCATGCGCGGCTCCAAGGGTGGGCCTTAGCGATTCGGTTTGGGATCGGAGGCCAGCAGAAAAATCAGTCCCAGCAGCGGGGAGAACAGGATGGACGACCAAAGATAGCCCCAGAACCCCCATTTTCTTTTCGTCCCTAAGAACGCCACCAGCAGGCAAAGCCCGAAATAGACCACGATAATGACAAATTGGTTGACCATAACGATATACCCTCGCTTACTGTAATCCTATGTTTTGGGAGGAGACCAGCTATTCTAGATCGATATCTGGCACCAATCCCGCTTGGTTACCAGAGCGCAACAAACGATAATCGTCCAAGACGTTCAAATTCCCCCGCAACACCGGCATGTTATCCAGCTTTTCCGCCAGTTCGTGCGGCTTGACGCGGTACAAAATTCCGCCGAATAGTTCGGTGTTAAAGTCCCCCTGGATGTTTCGCTTTTCCCCGAACCCGCCGATGCGGATGGACAGTCCTTCATCGAAGCCAGTATCGCCTTGCAGTGCCAGAACGGGGATTTTATAGTCTTTGAGCGGGCGTTGCAGACGCACGGCAACATCCTTGCCCACCCCATCGAAGCCTGTGATGTTCAGCGCGTCGACGTTGTCGGCGAGTTTCCCGTAGCAACCCAGTAGTTGCCGTTCTAGCGGCTGCTGGTCTTGGACGGAAAAGTCCACGCCGCAGGTGATTACCCTGAACCCCCGCTGTTCGCCTAGCGCCATGACACGTTCCACGCCGCCTGGGATTGTTGCTGTGTTCTGTCCGCCGTAGACCACGCCTAGGTCCTGGAATCGCAACAGCTCATGCAAAAAATCCAGTTGCAGAATACGCAAGTCGTCGGGATGGAGGTTGGCCGAAAACGCTTTGGCAAAGTCTGTGACCGGAGTTTTTCGGTTCGGCTGCGAGCCGATGCGGTGGTCAAAGCGCTCCAAGGCGTAGGGTCTATGCACAGCCGGTAAAAAATGCCAGACCCCGCCGCGCAAGACGCGAAAAAAATACATTTTGCCAGACACCTCGCCTTGCCTGTCGAAGGCGTAGAGACCGGTCAAACCCGTCCAAAACGACTGGTAATGCAGGCTTGCGGAAACCAGTGCTGGCACCGTCGATTTGGCCCGTTCAATCGCATCGGCCAAAAGCCGCATAGAATCGTAGCCCTGCGCCGCACCTTCGTCTGGCACAATGCCATAAAGCTGCCGGTATTCGGCAATGAAGGCCTGGTTGGCCGGGTTGTTGGCCTGGGCGCTATAGGACACAGGAGCAATGGTATTGTCACCGGCTGCGCCAACCGCCTCGCTGAACGTGTGTGTGTTAAGGGCTTCCCCGCCCATGATAGCCACTTTCACGCCCATGTCCCGCAACTGCCGCACCATCTGTGCCGAGTCCACCGCACCTGCGGAGAGAAACACCATGTCCATAGGCTGGTTGGCAAACTGGGCAATCAACTCTCGGTAGTCAGTTCCATTAGGTTTGAACGAGTGCCGCTGCACTAAGCCCATGCCCTGCGCTATGGCCGCTTCCTCAAACAGGAACGCCAATTCCCGGCTGTATTCGTCTTCGGCATAAAGCAGCACGATGTTTTTGTGACCGAGCAGTGCGGCCACGCTGGCGATTTGCCCGGCCATCACCTGGTTGTTGGGCAACATGCGAAACACATAGCGGTAATTAAGGTCGGTCAGCCCTTGTGCCGTGGCAAAGGGCGGCATGAAAATAAGCTTGCTAGCCTCATAAATTGCCGCGGACGGAATGGCAAGCTCCGCGCGGCGATGCCCCAACACCGCGCTGACTCTTGGGTTTTCGGCCAGTTTGAGGATAGCACCCCTAGAGTCGTCAAATGTCGCCCCGGTGGCGGGTTCCAGCAGTAGGCTGACCCTGCGCCCCAGCAATTTCCCCGGCTGCCCGTTCAATTGCCTCGCCGCCAGCTTGATGCCATTGATATAGCTTGCCGACTCGGGCTCTGCTATGGCGGCGACGACAATATTGCCCAAGCCTAGGCGGGCGTATTCCAAGCGGTGTCTGGCGGCATCCTCGTAATCAAGGCCACAGCCGGCCACGGCTGACAAGGCGAGCAAGATAAATGGCATAAGCCTAGTGGGCATACCGCGCTCTATTGTGTGTTCAAAATCAGCGGCAAACCGTTCTTGCCTGCTCCGATAACGACGACTTTGGCATTGTCGGATTTGGACAGGTTTTGGGTCGCGCTGATCCCTTGATACGTCAATATCTTATCGGTCAGGCTCTTATCGACGGTCTCATTGTAAACCCTGAGTCCTTCGGCTTCGATGCGCTGGCGCTCCGCTTCTTGGCCTGCGGTTTGCAAGCGGAATTCATAGGACTTCAACAGTTCTTCCTGGGTCAATTTGTCTTCAATCGCGCTTTTGATTTTCTCCGGCAGGGTAATGCTGCGGATGATGATCTCATCCACTTGCACGAAGTTGCGCCCGACTTCCTCCTGGGCCAGCAAGATCGCATTGGTCAACAAACCTTCCTTGTTGGTGTAAATGTCCTCCGCCGTGTAGCCGCCCAATTCCTTACGCATGACCGACTCGGCCTGCGGAAGGATGACGCGGACTAGGTAGTCGGGTCCGATCTTCTGATGCAACAGGCCAAGCCGGTCCTTGTCAAGTTGGTAGCGGACTGCCAGTGACACACGCACCGTCAAACCCTTGGCCGTCAGCACGTCAAAATCGTGCAAGGCAATTTGCTTGCGCGTTTCGTAGATGTACATCGTGTTGAGCGGACTTATGACGTGCAGCCCCTCGGGATAGGCATAGTCGATCTGGGTGCCGGTGAACAGGCGGAACAGCACCCCGGTCTTGCCCGGTTCGATGACGATGACGATGCGGTACCACAGAAACAAGGCCGACAGCACCAACAGCAGCATGAACACGAATATATAAGGTGTTTTCCGCCACAGCCAGCGGCGGAAGCGGGCCTTGCGGCTCGTATTCCCGCTGTCGGGGCTGATGCCGGGTTTGGCTTCGGGTTTGCGCGGGGGGGTGGCTGCCACGGTCTCGTCGGATGGGAACATTACCGTTTAATCAATATGTTAATGACCAGTCGACATTTTGGTGTCATTTAAAACTGTTTAGAAAATCTTTTAATTCATTCAACCAAAAAGATTGACCGCAGTAAACTTTGCAACTCTAGTGTGTTTAAAACAACGGAAGTGTTTAATTTCAATGGACTCTAACATTTAATCAGCAACCTATGTCATTTCACCAAATGTTTTCAGGCGATGCCAGCCCAGCCGCTGCCTGGGCTGGCTGTTTGTCTTCCCGGTTCAGGCGCACTCGGTCGTGCAGGCCGAGCAGCACCAGAGAGCCACCCACAAATCCTAGCATTGCCAAAGGATGGGCAAGGGTAATCGCGTGAATGACGTTAAGAATAGGCACCGGACTGGCGGTGCTGATTGCGGTGATGCCCGTTTTTCCGACCGCACTGGCGGCAACGGCGTTAGCCGCTTTAGTGAGGCTATCAGTGGCACCGCTGGCGATGTCGATCAGTTTTGCGGTTTCGACTGGCATAATGTTGGCTCCGGCAAATTCTGCCATGCCCTTTGTGCCATGGCGACTTAAAGATATACAGCTTTATCGTACCATAAGCCGATAGCAAATGGTGGCGTGGTTCAAACGAGGGTTACACTTTTGGCAAAGCACCACAAGGCCAAAGCCTTTAGTTTCATGGGGTCGAACCTTTTGATCGCCGGAAAAAGTGTTACCCTGAGACTTGGCAAATTGAACCATGCCCGAAGTTTAACCATTCGGCGCAATACGCGGAGTACCGCTATTGCGCCTTACCGCGTTGGCAAAACTGGACAAGCCGGTCGCCAAGCGGATCACGAACTTCTTGTTGGAGCGCATCGCCCCATTGGCTGATCCACGCAGCATAGGAGACTCCCTAAAGGGGTCGAGGTTGGGCGAGTTTTGGAAATACCGGGTGGGCGACTACGGAATCATAGCGAGCATCGAGGATGCCGCTTTGCGCGTCTTTGTCGTCAGGGTCGGTAACCGGCGCGAGGTCTACCAGAAAAAATCATAAGCGGCGCGGGAAAGGAGAGAAACCTGCCGTCAGTAAGCAGTAAGGTCGGGCGCGTCTCTTTGGCGAACGCCCGACGTTGGAATGTCGGGCAACGATGAAGCTGTTGCCCGAACTACTAGGTTACGGACCTAGGCCAAGCAGGGCCGTAGGATGCACCGAGGGACGAGGCGCATCGGTCGCGTTTGCACCCCATCCGCGATTGATGGGCTTCGCAGGCTCAGACCATCCTATGGCCCTAGGAGTCTGTCTGACTTCCCCGGTGTAAACCTGTTAGGATGATTCCTCGTATCCAGAGGTTCAGCCATGAGCAACCAATTCATTCCCATTGAGCGTGACCAGCCGTTTGTGATTCCTGTACAGGAATGGCTGGAAAAAGATCACTTAGCGCGTTTTGTCGTGGCCATCGTCGACGGTTTGGATGTCAGCACACTGGAAGCCTCGTATGGCGGCGGGGGTTCCCCGCCCTATCCACCGAAGAT
>QJPH01000334.1 GCA_003242955.1 Candidatus Methylumidiphilus alinenensis | reverse complement strand
TCGCCAACCGGCATACGATCAAGCATGAGATGTACGACCCGGATGCTTAAACCCTAAGTCTAGCCCCGCTTCTCGGCCTTTTTACGGGCGGGGGCGGGGCAGCAATTCTCCGGTTGCCATTAAAGTACTGTATCCAAGTAGGGTACGCTGTGCGTACCATTGTATGCCCTTGAAGGTACGCACAGCGTACCCTACTTGGGATGCCTTTCATCTTTGGGGGTGCAAACCAATTTGCATGAATGTTGGGCTAAAAACGATAAATATATCCCCGTCATTCCGGCAGGGATTGCCGGACAAATCGGCAGGATAGCCGATTTGCACGGCTCCGCCGCCCAAAGGGTGAGGGACATGGATGTCCCGAATGCATTCAGCTTCCAAACTTTTTGGGGATTGTCGAAGGGGATGGCAAGTTTCAGTTTACGGTGGGCCTTGTAGAGACTGCTTTGCTCTTAACGTTGCGTCGTTGCGTGAGACAAAAAATCTTCGCCCATTGAATGAACATGCCGGATTGAGAAAGACAAAAGAAGGTCTCACGCAACGGCGCAACGACGCAACGTAAAAGCAGAAGTGTCGTAGTAACTCGGGATTGTGACCACGTTCACCAAGATTGCGCCGTAGGGGATGAGTCTGAAACGATAGTAAACTAACTGAGGAAACACCCCGATGATCGACCCGCGCATATGGGATATCAGTCAATGGAGTTTGGTCATTGCCATCCTCGGGCTGGCGTTTGCGTTTACTCAACCGTTCGGCTTTCTACTGCAATGGCGGGATTATTCGGAGAAAAAGCTGGATGAAGACCCCGTGCTACGCGCCGAGTGGGCGGAACGGCTGCGTAACGCCTCGGCGGGGGCGGCCTACCGCGACGCGCTGGCCCGCGCTTTGGCCTGGTTGGAGAAGGTGTTCGGCCCACCCGGTTCGGCACGGGCTTTGGGCGTTTGTTTTCTGGTGGCGGTGGCCTATGCCTGGGTGACTTTTTTTGTCGGCTGGGGTTTTTTCCATAGCTCCGGCGGCATTGGGGGTTTGGCTAT
Organism: Candidatus Methylumidiphilus alinenensis; assembly: GCA_003242955.1. Classification (GTDB taxonomy): domain Bacteria; phylum Pseudomonadota; class Gammaproteobacteria; order Methylococcales; family Methylococcaceae; genus Methylumidiphilus; species Methylumidiphilus alinenensis. Next base: position 68,355 of record QJPH01000334.1, on the reverse strand, counting down.
CCTATCCGCCGGGTCTACCGAGGCACAGCGGCAAATCGGGGCAAGTATTGCGATCTTATTGCCGCCCGCCATGTTTTATATTTCCCGTTGGCTGGCGCGCTGGCTGCAAACCCGAGAACGCAATCTAAAAGCCAGACTATTGAAGCGATGGAAGCGTCAACTAGGCAGGCGCAGGTTTAACTGGGCTTGGCGCATTCTATCGGCGGGTATGTAACCGTTCAGCCCCCCCTGGGAGCGCGGGCGTCCCGCCCGCCAAAATTGCGGCCAAGATGGCCGCGCTCCCAGGAAAAGGCAGGGGGGGCTGAACGGTTACGGCGGGTATTGTTTTCGTGATGGTTCTGGGCGTTGCGCTAAGTGGTGGCGAGCGGGGGTTAGCGGTAATTTTCTTGTGGGTAATTTGCCTCGTAATTTATTGGGGAATTCTTTTAGGTCGCTGGGTTCGGCAGTATTTTGCCCATAATCTTGTTGCAAGTATAGTAGCATTTCTAATCGGTGTTATAACTGGTACTTTTGCCACACTCGTATCCTCAGTCATAATTTCTGGTTTCATTATCATAGCCATATTTGCTATATTTTTACCCATAATTGCTGTATTCAAAGTGTCCGCCGCTTTATTTGCTGGCCTATTCTTATTCCTAATTATTTTTCACTCACCCTTACATACAATCAAATACTTTGCCTCAATAGAATATGTAGCTTTAGCCATAGCCTTTGTCGTAGCTGGAAGTTTAGCAGTCGCCATAGGTGCTGCTTTTGGCTTGGGTCGCACCTCGCATGACCAGAGGGGGAGCTGGGCTGGCGGCTTGGGTGCGCTGGTCGGTGTCGGTGTGCTTGGGTTATCTATTTTGCATACAGGATCTAAAGTTGTCGTTGTTTTCCTACTTTTTTTCTTGATACTGCCTTCTGTCAACAGCCTATTCGATTGGCTGTCGTGGTGGACGACGCGGGCCTTGGGGCTGCGACTGTTGGCGGTGTTGGACGAACGGCAGGGGGTGTGGCAACGGCGCGGGGTGATTGTATTACATAGCTTCGCCGACCTCGCCTCTTCGGTGGCTTTGCTATTGCTGATGGCTTTTGCGCTGGGGCTGGGTTTCCAAATCTATAACGATCTGGCGGTGTTGGGGCATGAAACCCAGCCGTTCAATTTGTCGTCGGTGATTGAAACCACCGCCGCGCATCCTTTTGGCGAGGGGTTTTGGTTTACGTTGATGCTGCTGACGACCCTGCTGCCCACCTTCGGCCACGGCATCATGCTGTTGGGTAGCCCGTTGGGTGTGCTGCTGATCCCCGACCGCAAACGGCTGGCACTGGCCGAGGATTTGGAACGCTACGCCACTGCCGGGGAACGCCAGCCGAACATCCGCCGCCGCGCCGCCCGCTGGCATGTGCAGGAACGCCTTAGCCATTGGCTGCTCGGCGGGGCTTTGCTATGCTGGTTGTTGGGCCGGGTATGGCTACTTTATCCGCTCGGGCTGGTGGATTGGGCCAAAGCCTGGGCTTTTGCAGGCATCCGGCTGGCGGGCTTTTTGGTTGGGGCAAACTAGATTTCGCAGCCGGACGGGATTTATGTATCGTTCCCACGCTCTGCGTCACTGCCATTAAGTTAAGAAAAGCGCGTCGTTCCGGCAGGGATCGCCGGAACCTAGGCTCCATGGATGGCATAGATTGTCGGCATCCCTGCAATCTGGATTCCGGCGGTCCATGCCGGAATGACGGCTTAACTTAATGGCAGTGACGCTCTGCGCTCGTCGTTATACTCAAATGTTGAAGTCCCGTCTTTTCGGCATCCATGCCGAAATGACGGATTTTTCGGCTTTCCAGACTTGTGTATAACGGCGAGGGCGGGAACGATAAAAATTTAGAATTAACTACCTGCGTAGGGGCGGGTTCCAAACCCGCCCTTATTTCTTTGCCAAAATGAGTATTGCTATTGTCACTCCAATTCTGCGATTCATAGCCCCTCCGCAATCTCCTTTATCAACTTCGGACCCCGGTAAATAAACCCGCTGTAAACCTGTACCAAACTGGCCCCGGCCTCGATCTTGGCGTGGGCGTCTTTTACGCCGAAAATGCCACCGCAGGCGATGATGGGCATCTCCCCTTGTAGAATCCCCGCCAAACGGGCGACAATCTCGGTGGAACGCTCAAACAAAGGCTTGCCACTCAAACCGCCGGCTTCGGCGGCATGGGGCGAGTTTTCCACCACGGCGCGGGACAGCGTGGTATTGGTGGCAATGACCGCATCGACCTTGTGCTTGACCAGCTTGTCCACCAACGGGGCAATCTCCCCCGCTTCCAAGTCCGGGGCGATTTTCACCGCCAAGGGTACGCGCCGGCCATGTAGCTGCGCCAGTTTTTCCCGCTCCCACTCCAAACCGCCCAGCAAATCGCCCAAATATTCAGCCGTTTGCAGTTTTCGCAAACCGGGTGTGTTGGGGGAGGAAATGTTGATGGCGATGTAGTCGGCATGGAGATAGACTTTGCGCAAGCCAATCAGATAATCATCCAAGGCGTTTTCCACGGCGGTGTTCAGATTCTTGCCGATGTTGATGCCTAGACGAATCTGGGAACGCCGTGCTTTCACCTGCCCGATCAGATAATCGACGCCTTTGTTGTTGAAACCCAGCCGATTGATAAGGGCTTGATGCCCGACAAGCCGAAATAATCGAGGCTTGGGGTTGCCCGGTTGCGGCCGTGGCGTGACCGTGCCGAGTTCAACGAAGCCGAAGCCCAAAGCGGCCATGCCTTCAATGCAATCGCCGTTCTTGTCCATGCCGGCGGCAAGGCCCACGGCATTGGGAAACTCCAAGCCCATGACGGTGCGCGGACGAGACTGGATAGTTTGGGCCAAGGGGTTGAGCGGGCCGAGTTGGGCGGCAAGATTCAGCACGTTCAGGCCAAGATGGTGGGCAGTTTCCGGTTCGAGGCGGAACAGCACAGGGCGGATGAGTTTGTATAGCATGGTTTTGTCGTCAAAGCCTTAAGTTGGGCAACTGTAATTATTTAGGGGTACATCTCAGATGTGTGATTTATTTTGCAAAAACACATCGCGTTCGGCAGACAGTGCGGTGGCAACGCGCTGAATCACTTCCGGCCAAGTGTCTAAGGCAGTTTGGCGAAACAGCCGCATGCGGGGATACCACGGGCTGTCCTCCCGCTGCAACAGCCAACGCCAATCGGACAGGAATGGCAACAGCAGCCAAACAGGTTTGCCGAGGGCGCCGGCTAGATGGATGACCGACGTATCCACGCCGATGACCCTGTCAAGCTGAATGATAACCGCCGCCGTGTCAGCGAAATCCATTACGCTGTCCATCGGATCCAGCCAGCCGTTCTGCTTGACCAAGCACTCAAACCCCTCCGGTCGTTGTTCCATTTGCAGGATGACCCAGGTGATACCTTCTATGGCGAACAAAGGTTCCAGTAAACTAAAATCCAGTGAACGGGCATTGTCATTTGGGTGTTGGGGGTTGCCCGCCCAAACCACGCCCACCTTAAACGGCGCACCGGGCAAGGTCTGCAATGTTGGACAGTTCGCGACGGCCTCCGCCGATGGTTTCATATATGGCACGTCAGCCGGAATGGTTTCCAACCGGGTATTGAAATGCAGTGGCAGGGACATCAACGGGCAGTGAAAATCGAAATCCGGCAGGGCTTCCTGATATCTGACAAGCCGCACATCGGTCGCCAAATTTTCACGAAATAGGCGAAACAAAAATGGCGGACACTCGACGACTAGGCTGCCACCCATGTCTTTAAGCCTAGGCAGGTAGCGGAAGAATTGTATGCTGTCGCCCGCACCTTGCTCGCAGTGAACTAGGAGAGTTTTGCCGGGAAATGCCTTACCATCCCAACGGGGCTGCGAAAATCCACGCAATTTATTTTTTAACTCGGTTTTCCACCGGTATTCCTTACCCTCCCAGCCTAATTCAAAATTGCCAAATAGCAAATTTAAAACTGCGAAATTATCCGAAGCCTCGGGCTGGGTTGGGTCGAGTTTCAGTGCTTGCCGGAAGGCTGTTTCTGCTTCCTGAAATCTTGCCGTTGACATGTAGAGTGCACCCAAGTCATTGAGCGTGGCGGCACTGTCCGGCTTTATGGCCAATGCTTGGAGATGAGCCGACTCAGCCTCATCCATACGCTTGGTTTTTCTTAGAAGGATACCCAAATTGTTAAGTGCCTCGATATTGTCTGGCATGACTTTGAGTGCCAGACGATAGGTGGATTCAGCTTCTTCCAGACAGTTAGTTTCGGTCAGCAGTTCAGCCAAGCAGTTCAATGTGTCGCTGTCTTTTGGTTGAATGGCAAGTGCTTGACGGTAGCAAGCTTCGGCTTCGCTTAACCCCCCGGATTCTTTGAGCGCAAGCCCCAAATTCTTGTAAGCAAAGGGAACATCGGGGTTAAGCCTGACAACATCCCTGAAGTAGGATTCCGCTTCCTGTGGGCGACCGTTTATAGCCAGTAACAAACCCAAGGCGTTTGCTGCCGGTGAAAAATCCGGGTTGATCCCCAACACTTGATGATAAGTGGTTTCTGCTTCATCCAACTTTCCACGGTCTTCCAGTAGCATGGCAAGGTTATAAAGCACGTCGAAACTGCCCGTGCCGATCCGCACTGACTGCCGAAAAACATTTTCCGCTTCCTCCAGATCACCGGACTCAATCAACAAAATGCCTAAGTTGTTAAGTGCCTCGGGGAAATCCGGTTTAATGTCGATGGCACTGCGAAAGGCGGCATTGGCCTCCTGATGTTGACCATTGAACCGCAGGAGATTACCCAAATTATTGTAGGCCTGATGGTAATCTGGCTTCAAACGCAGTGCCTGCAGGTACGCATTCTTGGCTTCTTCAAATTGACTTCGTTCGGTCAGCAAATTACCCAGTTTGAAGTGTGCATCGGCAAAGCCCGGACTGATCCGAATCGTTTCGCGAAATGCGTATTCAGCTTCTAGCATTCTACCGGCATTATAATGTTCAATTCCAGTCTTATAATTCTCGGGTTCTAGGTTGCCCTTAGCCATTAGCTTGGAATGTTTAACCCGTTTTACGATTAGAAGCAGCACAAATACGAGTGGCACAATCATGACAAGGGCTATCAATTTCATAATGTTTCCTTAGACGCTCTTTTGAATTGTACAATTATCGATAACTTGCAACACTTCATTCTCACTTTACTAACACAATTTTTTGGAGAGATTTATATGGGATACTGGCTGACTCGGCTTTTCGACTTGGATAAGATCAATGCCGCTTCTGACACACTTGCCGGGATGTTTTTGCGCCATGTGCCTACAGACAAAAGGCACAACCCTAGGTTGGTCGAGTCGGGGTTTCGCGATATGCTCATTTATGCCAAGGCAGAAAAACGCCAGCATGGATGGGGTGGTGTCAAGTTGGCTATTTTAACCAATAGATTGCTTTGGAAGTTAGTGGAAAAAGGATATCCTAAAGATTTTTCCAAGGAAATCTCCACCAGGCTAGCTATTTTTTTGGCACAAGAATCAATACGGTAAAAACTGCCGCTACGACGGTGGCGAAAAAAAATCGGCCAATAAATAAGTGCCGTACGACATAATCGTAAGCGTTTACCCCAATACTGTTGAATTAAGGATTTCCCTATTCGCCCTGAGCCCGTCGAAGGGTGGGGGGTTAAGCCGTTAATGGTTAGACCCTTCGACAGGCTCAGGACTCACCACGAACGGCTTAACCTTGAACTGTCCCGCCTTAAGTTGGTAGCCGTAAATGTTAAACTTGTCGGGCTTCCCTGGCAAAAATAACAACCCCAGCCCGGTCGATATGCTCCACCAGCCTTGGCTCGTTGATGCTTTCGTAATGTAGCACGTCAAAAAAATAAGGCAGCGGTTTTTCCTCATTCAGCATGTCAGCCAACCTAACTGCCGTTGCATAGGTGACGGACGCTCCTTTGATCGACAAATCCACATCGGAAGCGATTTTTTGTGTGCCTTTTGCCCGTGAACCAAATAACACCACTGAGTCGATTTCCGGGAAGGCTCGGACTGAATCAATGATGTGCTTCAGGTCTCTGTCTTGTAAGCCATAAGGCATGGCCTATTCGCTTATTTTGGCTTTAAAGCCAAGATAGAGTTGCTGTAAACACGGGAAATACTTATTCCGTATTTTTTGTTCCACTGCAATGGCGATATTTTCGTTAACGATACTGGCTAAAACGTTGCTGCCAACGAATGTCTTGGGTATTCGTTGACATGATTAGGAAGATGCTTCAGCTATTCCGTCATTCCGGCAGGGATCGCCGGAATCCAGATTGCAGGGATGCCCACAAACCCTGCCGTCCATGGAGCCTAGATTCCGGCGCTCCCTGCCGGAATGACGGCGTTTTAGGTTTAGCTGAAACATCTTATTAATCAGGTTCATTGATGGTCAATCAAGGTTTACTGTCGCCAACTTGCTATGGTGGCAGGAATAGGTGAAATAAACCACCAAACCAATCAAAAGCCATACAATGAACCGATACCACGTCATGACAGGAAGAAACATCATTAAAGCCGAGCAGGATAGTATCCCCAACACTGGGAACAACGGGTTAGCCGCTGTTTTAAAGGGTCTGTGCATGTCCGGGTCAGTGTAGCGCAGTACAATCACCCCCAAACAAACTAGCACGAAGGCGAATAAGGTTCCGATATTGACCAGTTCAGCCAATTCGCCCAAGGGAATCATGCCGGCCACCAAGGCCATGACCAGCCCACAAATCACAATCACGCGAACCGGGGTTTGGGTCTTCTGGTTGACTTTGGAAAAGCTTGGCGTCAGTAATCCGTCCCGCGACATGGCGAAGATTATCCGTGTCAGGCCGTAATACAGCACTAGCATCACCGTGGTCAGCCCGGCTATCACCCCCGTTGCCACCAACGCCGAGGCCCAATTCAAACCCAGCAGTTTGAGGGCGTGGGCCACCGGGGAGGACACATTCAATTCGGTATAGGGAACAACGGCGGTCAACAGGCCCGCCACCAAAATGTAGACCAAGGTGCAGAAGCCAAGGGAGGCGATGATACCGATGGGCAAATCGCGTTTTGGGTTATGCGCCTCTTCCGCCGCCGTGGAAACCGCGTCAAAACCGACATAGGCGAAAAAGACAATGGAAGACCCGGCCAAAACCCCAATCGGTTTGCCAGATGGGGCGTGGTCAAACCAGCCGAAAGGCATGAAAGGCGTCCAGTTCTCTGAATGGATGTTGAAAAACGCCAGCCCGACGAAGATGCTTATCGTCAATAGTTTGATGCTCACCATCACCGTGTTGAGCCTGGCGCTTTCCTTCACGCCGATAATCAACAAACCCATCAGGACGAGGATAATGCCGGTCGCAGGAAGATTGATGTAGCCGCCCACCGAGGGTGCGTGGGTTAGCGAGAAAGGCAGGGCAATCCCGATAGCCTCCAATGCATTATTAAAATAACCAGACCAACCGTTGGCCACAGCGGCTACGGAAATGCCATATTCTAAGATCAAGTCCCAGCCGATGATCCAGGCCGCCAATTCGCCAAAAGCCGCATAGCTATAGCCGTAGGCACTGCCGCATCCGCCCACGCTGGAGGCCAACTCTGCATAAGACAGGGCAGCGAAAGCGCAAGCGAGCCCGGCAAAGACAAACGATATCACCACGGCTGGACCCGCCAAGGTTGCCGCAGCGATGCCGGTCAACACGAAAATGCCAGTGCCAATGATCGCTCCAATGCCGAGCAGGGTAAGATCGACGGCACTTAGGCAGCGGCGTAACCCGCTTTCTTCGAAATCATCGGGCAAGCTTCGTTTGACGCGGAATATTTGCATGGAGTTTCCTGAATTGGCTATTTTGTCTTAATGCAATTATGCCCCAATCGGGAACGGATAGCATCCCCGCCGGAATGACGGTTTTTTCTTTAACTTAATGGCATTGCCGTTAGGGGCTTATCCTTAATTCACTGTTTTTTATTTTTTGCATACATCAGGGGGTTTGTTCCCGTTTTTTCTTGGATAATACGCTAGAGTCGTGATCCGCCCAACAGTTGTTCTACTTTTTTCGAGGTAATTATGCTGCTTGAATCTTTCCAATTAGGCGATTTGAACCTAAAGAACCGTGTGGCATTAGCCCCCATGACCCGAGCTAGGGCCGGCGAGGAGCGTTTGCCGAATGCCTTGATGGCCGAATACTATACGCAACGCTCATCAGCCGGACTCATCATCACCGAAGCTACCGTCGTTTCAGAACAAGGCATAGGCTGGCCCAACACCCCCGGCATCTATTCTGACGAACAATCCATCGCTTGGCGGCAAGTCGTCGAGGCTGTCCATGCGCAAGAAACCCCCATTTTCATGCAATTTTGGCATTGTGGGCGTGCCTCGCACAGTAGTTTCCATAATGGCGAGCTTCCGGTCGCCCCTTCCGCAATCAAGCTTGAAGGCGACATGATTCACACTCCGAATGGCAAAGAAGCTTACGAAACACCTAGGGCGCTGGAAACCGATGAAATACCCGGCATCGTCGAAAATTACCGGCAGGCGGCGCAGTACGCCCAGCGCGCCGGTTTCGACGGCATCGAAATCCATTCGGCCAATGGCTATTTGCTAGACGAGTTCCTGCAATCCAAAACCAACCACCGGGAAGACCGCTACGGCGGAAGCTTGGAAAACCGCTTGCGGTTTCTAAAGGAGATTCTCGATGCCGTGTTGACCGTTTTTCCGGCCAACCGCATCGGCGTAAGATTCTCGCCGAATGGTGTTTTCAATGACATGGGTTCCGCTGATTACCGGGAAACCTTCCTCTATGCCGCAGGACAATTGAACGCTTATGGGCTTGGCTATTTGCATGTGATGGATGGCTTGGCCTTCGGCTTCCATGGCCTAGGCGAACCAATGACACTGGCCGAATTCCGCAAGGTCTACGAAGGCCCGCTGATTGGCAACTGCGGACATACGCAGGAGTCGGCGGAAGCCCTCATCCAAGCGGGGGATGCCGACCTGATCGCCTTTGGCCGCCCGTATATCACCAACCCCGATTTGGTGGAGCGCTTTACCAACGGCTGGCCCTTGAACGACTTTTCCGACATGTCAGGCTGGTATTCATTCGGGCCAGAGGGGTATGTCGATTATCCTGCGTACCAAGCAGCATAAACCTAAAAAAGGGGCTATCAGCTTAAGGCGGGACAGGCGCAAAGCTTAACCGTTCGCCCTGAGCTGCGAGCCTGTCGAGCAGTCGAAGGGTGGACGGTTGAGACGTTCATGGTTCGACCCTTCGACAAGCTCAGGACTCACCACGAACGGCCTTGAACTGTCCCGCCTTAAGTTGGTAGCCAAAAAAGGCAATGTCAGTGAGAAGGTAGAGGAGCCAAGTCCAATGCTATCGATAACACCCCCGCGCAACAATTTTGCATTTCTTATGGTTGGCTTGTTACTGCTGTTCATCCTGCCGCCTTGCTTGCGCCTATTCGTCGCGGACAAGGTTGATGTGGATATTCAACGGGCATTAATGTTGATGGGATTTAGCCTATTCGCCTTAATGAGCGTTTGGAGCTTGTACCAAAATCGATGGATTTTCCTTATTGGCCTTGCCTTGGCCCTGCTGAACACCTCCGCCGTGGTTGCGCTATTCTTTCACAGCCAAACAATCCTCAGCTTTTCCTTTGAGTGGATCGTCTTTTTGAGCGTGATACTCTTTTCGATGCTAAGTTGCTTCATCGCCGGACGCCATGTATTCAGTTGGCGAGACACCGATGCCAACAGCCTAATCGGTGCGGTGTGCGTATACTTGCTCTTAGGGTTGATTTTTGCGATGTTTTACACCATGTTCGCGTTTTACTGGCCGCAGGGGGCTTTCCAAGGAATTGCGTTTGACAGCAAGACGATACAGTTTGACAGTTTCCTATATTTCAGCTTTGTCACGCTCACCACGGTGGGTTACGGGGACATCACGCCCTTGAACCCATTGCTGCGAACCCTCGCATATTTTGAGATGATCACCGGGCAGTTTTACATGGCTATCTTGGTGTCTGGCCTGGTGGCGCGCTTCATGGGGATGCGCATGTCCCGTTAGTGGACCTGCGCACTCTGGCTTCCATCGTCTTGGGCATCTTTGGCTCAGGCCTAGCCTGGTTACTGGACTCCTGGAAAAGCCCCCCATCCAACGATGGGGAATTTAGGAACGGAACAACCGCGAATACTGCCTTTCATGGCGACTGGAAGCCAAGGTCAACGCAAAGCAACTTGAGCCTATCTCATCGTCAGGCAAATCCAAGGCCGCTTCCACTAGTCCTGGTATTTCCATAGCCAAGCCATACAATAGCCTTTGTCCGGCCAACTGGCCTAGAGGCACTAATTTTACTGCACATAGGGCTTGGTTTTCCAGCCAACTCCAAAGATACCCGGCGATGGTTTGCGCTTTGGAAATGTCCCACTCCACCGCCGCCAATGTAAACATCGTGGCAAAGGTGGCGTGGGGATGGCGCACCCAACCCTTGGCCCGCTCCACCCCTAGCCCGTCCAACAAGCGAGCCAAGGCTTGCCCGGTTTGCCGATCTTCCGTACGCAATTCCTCCGTCTCGCGCATTGCCGTCAGTTCCATGCTCCAGCGAACTACCGCGTCCGCATCATTCCGCGCCCAGGCATCGTAAAGCTGCACCAACAGGGCCGCATCTAGCCGAGCCAGACTGTGCCGCAACAGGCCAGCAAGCCAGTCCCTTGTTTGCGCCTCGTTCTTGATCCATCCGTTTTCCACCGCTTGCTCCATACCTTGGGAATAGCTGTACATGCCGACTGGCAGCGACGGGCTAACCAGTTGCAACAGTCGCAGCAAAGCCAAATCAGTGTCCATGGTCATAGGCCCCACTTTCCGGCTCGAAGGGCGCGGATTCATGATATACAACAAGCCCCAAGCCTCGCACCATGTCATCCAGCACATGGTCTGTCAGGTAACGCAACTCACCCGGTTCGATTTGCAGGGCGACATGGCGGTTGCCCAAGTGATAGCAGGCACGGGCCAGCAGTAGCCTGTCATCCGTTCGCGCTACGGAAACCATCTCCTCAGCGGCTATGATTAACACCCCCAAGCCTTCCTGCCCGGTCAACACATCCCCACCGCGCAAAACCCTGCCACGTTCCAAAAATAGCCCTACGTCTTCGCCATTGTCTAGCTTGGCGAGCAAGCGGCTTTTGGTGCGGGATTGGTAAGACAGGGTCAAGGTGCGGGTAGGTTCAGTGCCGGGCGGAGCGAATTCGGTGAGTTTGGGCATGTTTGAATGGCTTTCGGAGTTTGAATAGGGCTTGGTATAATAACATTTATGCAATAAATTGGATTCATGGGTTGGATAGTTGAGGAAATCACCAATGGAAGATAACAAAACCGCATCACAGCCATTGAAAGAGGCGTTGAAGCAACCAAACGGCGCACGGTTTTATCGTTGCGCCCTCCAAATTAACCCATTTGCCTATCACGGGCGTCATTCCAAGCAGACGACTTTCAATAACGAAGCTGAATACAATGCCGCTATCGTGGCAGCTTGCAAAGAAAAAGAAATTGAGGCAATTGCGGTTACCGACCATTACCGGGTAGCCGATTCATGGAAGTTAATCCATGAGGCTCGCGCAAACGGCATTGTCGTTTTCGGAGGTTTCGAGGCTTCATCCAAGGACGGGGTACATTTTCTTTGCCTCTATGACTCCGACAAGGATCAAAGCTTGGAAAGATTTATCGGTCAATTTGGCATTCACGACCATAATGCCTTATCTCCTAATGGGGACAAAGATTGTCTTGATCTGTTGGAATGTGTTCGCAACCAAGGAGGAATAGCAATTGCTGCTCATGTTGCCGCCGATAATGGCTTGCTGACGACGCTTGATGGTCAGCCTCGCATGAATGCCTGGAAATCTTCCAACCTATATGCTTGCGCTTTGCCCGGCCCAATCGACGAGGCTCCGCCAAACATCCAGCCCATCCTAAAGAACAAGAACTGCGATTATCATCGCGAGCCGCCTGTTGCTGTCATTAATGCTTCCGACGTATATAGCCCGGAGGATATTGCCGAGCCAAGCTCGACCTGCTTGATTAAAATGTCGGCCTTGTCAGTCGAGGGTTTGCGCCAAGCATTCCTAGCCCCTAAATCCCGTATTCGGCTTAATAAAGAGCCAACACCTGAGCCTCATACCGAATTTGTTGCCATGGCTTGGGAGGGCGGCGACTTTCTTGATGGATGCAGAATCCAGTTCAACAGTAATCTTAATGTATTGATCGGTGGCAGAGGCACTGGAAAATCGACTATCATTGAAAGCATTCGCTATGCCATGGCTCTCGAACCCTTGGGCGAAGAGGCTCGCAAAGCGCATGAAGGTGTTGTCAAAAATGTCCTAAAAAGCGGCACCAAGATTTCGCTATTGGTGCGGTCTCACCACCCGGCAAGACATCATTACACCATTGAACGCACCGTTCCAAACCCCCCGGTTGTCAAGGACGAAATCGGTAATGTGTTAAACCTGTCCCCGTGCGATGTAATTCCCGGTGTCGAGGTTTTTGGTCAGCACGAGATTTCCGAGCTAGCCAACAGTCCTGAAAAACAAACGCAGTTGCTTGAGCGTTTTGTCGAACGCGAGCCTAGTGCAGGCGCACAAAAAGCCAAGTTGCGCTTGGAATTGGCGCGGTCACGGAGTCGGATTACCGATGTGCAACGGGAAATAAAGCTCATCGACGAGCGGCTCTCGATATTACCCAGTTTGGAAGAAACTCAGAAACGATTCCAAAACGCCGGACTAGAGGAACGTCTCAAAGAGAAAAGCCTTCTGGTGCGCGAGGAGCGCATTTTGAACACGGTAAAGGAACGGTTAACCCCCATTGCCGCCGTACAGCAAGAATTGTCCGAGTTATTACCTATCGATACCGCCTTCCTGTCCGAAAAAGCACTCGAAGGATTGCCAAACAGCGGTCTGCTGATTGAGGGTGGGGCGATTCTCGAAAAGCTTAACAGCCAGCTTCAAACGGTCGCTAACCAGGTCGTAACTCTACTTGCCAACGCTGATAACGAACTTTCAGTGTTACGCGCTCGTTGGGACGAGCGCCAGCAAGCGGTGGATGCCACCTATCAAAGCCTGTTGCGCGAACTGCACAAAGAGAAAATTGATGGTAAGGAATTCATCGATCTGCGGCAGCAAATTGAAGAGTTGAGACCATTGCGTGAGAGAAAAGATGCACTCACCCGCGATCTTGCCACTCATCAAGCCAATCGGCGGAAACTGATTGATGAATGGGAAAATCTCCAATCTTCTGAATACCGGGCTTTGGAAAGAGCCGCTAAAAAGGTAACTAAGAAGCTCAATGAACGGGTACAAGCCAAAGTCAACATGGGCGGCAACCGCGAACCGCTAGAGCGACTATTGCGCGATGAGATCGGCGGTAATCTTGCCGCGCTAATTGACCGTCTGAAAAGTCGTGACAGCTTGTCATTGCGGGATTTAGCGGATCGTTGTCGTGAAGGCAAGGAGGCTCTGGTAACTCATTACCGTTTCCCACCTATGGCAGCCGAGCACTTGGCAATGGCTGGAACTGATGTGTTCATGAAGATCGAAGAAGTGGAACTACCGGCGACAACCAAAATTGAATTAAACACCGCGCGCGAAAGCGAACCACCGACATGGCAGACACTTAAAGACCTGTCTACCGGTCAAAAGGCAACGGCGGTGCTTTTGCTGTTATTGCTTGAGTCTGCGGCTCCTCTGGTTGTCGATCAGCCGGAAGACGATCTCGATAACCGCTTTATTACGGATGGCATCGTCCCAACGATGGAAGACGAAAAGCGCAAGCGGCAATTTATTTTTTCGACTCACAACGCAAACATTCCGGTATTAGGCGATGCTGAACTGATTATAGGGTTATCCACTGGCAGTCAGAACGACATCGTTCAGGGACGTGTCAGTGAGCGCCATATGGGATCAATCGATATTCAACCCGTCAGGGAAATGGTTGAAAAAATCCTTGAAGGCGGTAAAGCAGCGTTTGAGATGCGCCGTCAAAAATATGGATTCTAAATATGACCATTACCCGTACAGAACTTCTTGAGATTATTCGTAACGGCGAGAATTCAGGTATAGAATTTAAACGGGATGTCATTGAAAATTACGACTTGGCGAAAGAGCTTGTCGCCTTTGCCAATTTTGTCGGCGGCATGGTTTTGTTGGGTGTCGAGGATGATGGCAGTATCAGTGGAATCACCCGAGATAAGCTAGAGGAATGGGTAATGACCGCTTGCCGAGACAAAATCAGACCGGCAATCATTCCTTTCTATGAGCTATTCAAGGAGGTTGAGCTTGGAAAGGATATTGCGGTCGTGCGGGTATCTCGTGGGTTTGATGTTCATACTGTCTGGCATAAAAACAAAAATGCTTACTATATCCGTGTCGGCACACAAAGCCGAGAGCCAACGCCCGAAGAGCTTGGCCGGCTATTCCAGCAGCGCGGTAGCTTTCGTGTAGAATTGCAGCCTGTTTCCGGCGCAACGATGACTGATCTCGATCAGCGTCGACTGAAAAATTATTTTGCGCACGTCCGGCAACAGGATGTTCCGGCAGACGATGATGAAACCGGTTGGCAAAATTTGCTGTTTAACACAGAAATCATGGTTGAAGATGGTATAACCGTTTCGGGAATACTCTTGTTTGGTCGCAATCCAAATCGGTTTTTACCACAAGCCGGTATTGATGCGACAGCCTTCGTTGGAAATGCCAAAGATTACGCTGCGCACGAACGTAGCACATTGCGTGGGCCAATGACTCCACTTCTTAACGAGAATGACGAGATTGTTGAGTCTGGCTTGGTCGAACAGGCTCTTGCCTTTGTCCAGCGCAATACCGTTGTCGCCGGACAAATCGAAGAGGGAGGTGCCAGACGCAATGAAAAACCAAGCTATCCACCAGAAGCCATTCGCGAGGCGATCGTGAATGCGCTTATTCATCGTGATTATTTGTTATCCAGTACGGATATTGAGCTAACGATTTATGATGACAGATTGGAAGTAATATCTCCGGGTCGTTTGCCAAATGGCATTACGCCAGATAGGATGCTGACTGGTTGCCGTGCTGCTCGTAATCAGCTTATCAAAGATGTAATGAGAGATTACCGTTACCTTGAGCATTCTGGTATGGGAATACCCAGAAAAATTGTGAAGGCCATGTGGAATCATAACAGCACCAAGCCTGAACTTGTCGAAGATGGCGAAAGATTCATTATTCGGTTATTTAGATAACATCAAAACAAAAAATACCTCTGCGCCAAGGGTAACACTTCCGCCGGTTCGCAGACTAATAACTCCCCATCGGCACGGACTTGATAGGTTTGTGCATCGACTTCTATATGCGGTTGATAGGTATTATGCAGCAAATCCTTTTTGCCGATGGTTCGGGTATTGGCTACCACACCGATTAGCTTTTTTAAGCCTATTTTGTCGGCTACGCCGGATTCCGCCGCTGCTTTGGACAAGAACGTCATCGAAGTGGCTTGGCAAGCTTTACCATAGGCTGCAAACATTGGACGGTAATGCACCGGCTGTGGGGTGGGGATGGAGCCGTTGATGTCGCCCATCGGGGCGGCGGCAATCAGTCCACCCTTGATAATCAAGCTGGGTTTCACTGCAAAGAAAGCCGGGTTCCATAACACCAAATCGGCCAGTTTGCCGACTTCAACCGAGCCGATTTCATGGGCGATGCCATGGGTGATGGCGGGGTTGATGGTGTATTTGGCGATGTAGCGTTTGGCGCGGAAGTTGTCGTTATTACCCCTCTCCCCCAGCCCCTCTCCCCCAAAGGGCGAGGGGAGCGAAGAACCCCCAACCTCTTTCCCCGCTGATAAATGACCGCGCTGCACTTTCATCTTATGCGCCGTCTGCCAAGTGCGGATGATGACTTCGCCGACCCGGCCCATGGCTTGGGAGTCGGAGGAAATCATCGAAAACGCGCCGAGATCGTGCAAGATGTCTTCGGCGGCGATGGTCTCGCGGCGGATGCGGGATTCGGCGAAGGCAATGTCTTCAGGAATGGAAGCATGTAAATGATGGCAAACCATTAACATGTCCAGATGTTCGTCCACCGTGTTGACGGTGTAAGGCCGAGTCGGGTTAGTGGAAGAAGGCAAGACGTTTGGCTGCCCACAAGCTTTGATAATGTCCGGGGCGTGGCCACCGCCTGCGCCTTCGGTATGGTAGGTATGAATGGCGCGGCCTTTAAATGCAGCAAAGGTGTCTTCGACGAAGCCGGATTCGTTTAACGTATCGGTGTGGATGGCGACTTGCACATCGTAATCGTCGGCCACTGCAAGGCAGCAGTCAATGGCAGCGGGTGTAGTTCCCCAATCTTCGTGCAATTTCAAACCCATGGCCCCGGCTTCGACTTGCTCGGTCAAGGCTTTCGGCAGGCTGGCGTTGCCTTTGCCCAATAGGCCAATATTCATCGGCATTTCGTCAACGGCTTGCAATAGTCGATGCAGGTTCCATGGGCCGGGTGTGCAAGTGGTGGCGTTTGTTCCGGTCGCAGGTCCAGTGCCTCCGCCTATCATCGTGGTAATGCCAGACATCAAGGCTTCTTCCACTTGCTGCGGACAGATGAAATGAATGTGTGAATCGACCCCGCCGGCGGTGATGATATGGCCTTCGCCAGCAATGATTTCTGTCCCGGGCCCGATTATGATGGTCACGTTGGGCTGAACATCGGGGTTGCCCGCCTTGCCTATGCCGCTGATGCGTCCTGCGCGAATGCCGATATCGGCTTTGACGATGCCCCAATAGTCGAGGATCAAAGCATTGGTAATGACCGTGTCTGCCGCGCCATCGGCATTGCTCGCTTGGCTCTGGCCCATGCCATCGCGGATGACTTTGCCGCCACCGAATTTCACTTCTTCGCCATAGGTGGTGTAATCGGCTTCGACGGCTATGAATAATTCGGTGTCTCCCAGTCGAACTTTATCGCCTGTGGTGGGTCCGAACATTTCGGCGTAGGCAATACGCGATATGCGGCTCATTCGTCTGCCTCCAAGGAACCCATGATCTTTTGTTGGAATCCGTACACCTCGCGCTTACCCGCTAACTCGACGAGGGTGACTTCCCGTGCCTGCCCAGGCTCAAAGCGCACCGCTGTGCCGGCAGGAATGTCCAGCCGGAAACCTTTTGTAGCCTCGCGGTTGAAATGCAAGGCATCATTGGTTTCATAAAAGTGGTAATGCGAGCCGACTTGAATAGGCCGGTCACCCGTATTGGCGACGCGCAAGTTGATGGACTTGCGGCCTTCATTGAGTTCGATATTGCCTTCTGCTACGATCAATTCACCTGGTATCATATTCTCTCCTCCTCTTCTTGGTTTTGTACGCTCATACCAGATTAATAAATTTAGACTATGGGATCATGGACGGTAACGAGCTTGGTGCCATCAGGGAACGTGGCTTCAACCTGCACGTCGGGGATCATTTCCGGCACTCCCTCCATCACGTCTTCGCGGGTGAGCAGGGCACGCCCGTAGCCCATCAGTTCAGCCACTGTCTGGCCGTCCCGCGCCCCTTCCATGATCGCCGCACTGATGAATGCGACGGCCTCCGGGTGATTCAACTTCAATCCTCGCGCCTTGCGCCGTTCGGCGAGCAGGGCGGCAGTGAACAACAATAATTTGTCTTTTTCCCTGGGGGTCAATTGCATGGTTTTATCTCAGCACGTTAAGTATTATCGTGGGAGCGCTTTCTAAGCGCGATTTCTAACTTATAGTGTGGTAGCCCGGATGGAGCCGCTAGCGGCGTAATCCGGGTATTTTTTTGCCAAGTTATCCCGGATTGTGCCTTAGGAGCGACCAGCCGGTCGCCCTTACTCCATACGGGCCACATACCGCTAACTACAAGCTTGTGCAAAAAATTAATTTTCAAGTGGCCCAGACTCTTGGCGGACACGCTCGGCACCCAATGACAACTGGCCTGACTAACCGCCAAACGCGCTCAAATTCGATCCGCAATTCGGCGGTTTGTCGAGCAACACCCCGGCAAACCAATAAATCATCCAGCAAGGTTGCGGCAAATTCTGGTCGATTTTCCCACAATTCACGGACGGCATCCATGTCGGATAGGGGAAATGGATAGGCATACAATGCACCTAACACCGCATTCCCACGCAAACCCCAAGCTGACTGGCTAAATTCATGCCCAGCTTTAAGGTTTTCGATTAACAGTGGCTGGCCTTGCCGATTGATGCGCACCCGTAACAGGGCCGACCCTCGCTCGAAAACGTCACCGCATTCGGGCATCCCTAGGCAAACCATATCCCAGCCGATGAAGCGGGAGTTTAACCCCAATTCGACCTGTAGCCTCAAATCTACCTGCGCCCCGCTGAATAGCAGAGTTTCCTGCGGTAGCCATTCCAAGCTAGAGCCTTCGTCGATTTGCAAGCCGACGGTTTGCCGTGCCAACACCCCCTCGCTACGGTAAAATTTTCCCGCCGCCGGCGTAGTCACCAAGGCTTTAGCTCCACCGGCACAATGGACTTGAATAGCCAATTCATCCCCACCGACCACGCCGCCGGGAGGGTGCAGAATATACACATGTGCCAACTCGCCCTCCGGGTAAAATGCCCGTTGAACGGTAAGAGGGCCAAGTTGTCGGCGTTCGGCGAGGATGGTTTTGCCGTTGCGTTGTGCAAACCTGAGCGCTAATTCTGCTCGCCAAGCGACGGGAAAATTTCTTCTATTCACTATATTACAAAATTCAGACCGTGAGTCGCTGTCAGAAATATTATTTCCATTTTAATAATGAGCAATCCGCAGGGAGCATAAGCGAAATGCGGATTGCTAAACCGACAAATACCGCTTTACTATATCATCGTCCAATTCCCCTACTTTACCCGAAGCCACGCCCCGGCCCTTTTCCATGATGAAAAAACGGTCGCCAACCCGTCGGGCAAAGGGAAGCTTTTGCTCGACCAATAGCACCGTGACACCCATCTCCTTATTCAAGCGTAGGATGACATCGCCGATTTCATGCACGATATTGGGCTGTATGCCTTCGGTCGGCTCGTCCAAAATCAGCAATTGCGGGTCTAGGACTAGGGCGCGGCCTATGGCGAGTTGTTGCTGCTGACCGCCGGACAAGTCACCTCCCCGCCTATGCAGCATGGATTTCAGCACCGGGAAAATTTCATAAATGTGTTCGGGTATTTTTTTCAGGCGGTCTGCCCGCGCCCCTAAGCCAGTTTTCAAATTCTCCTCGACGGTCATCAACGGAAAGATTTCCCTGCCTTGCGGCACATAACCGACGCGCAGGCCGGCTCGTTTTTCCGCTTTCAGTAGGGTTATATTTTTGCCCTGCAATTCGATTTTACCGGTCTTTACCGGCAACAACCCCATAATGCACTTGAGCAAGGTGGTTTTGCCCACGCCATTGCGGCCCATTAAGCAGGTGCATTGCCCTTCTTCCAGGACCATATCCAAATCCCACAGAATATGGCTTTCGCCGTAAAATTGGTTGATTCCTGATAGTTTCAGCATTATGCCCCCAAATACACTTCTATGACACGAGGATGGTTCTGCACTTCATCCATACTGCCTTCGGTCAACACCGAGCCTTCGTGCAGCACGGTGACTTTTCGGGCAATTGAGCGGACGAAAGCCATATCGTGTTCCACTACAACTACGGAATGCTTGCCCGCCAAGGACAACAACAATTCGGCGGTGCGCTCGGTTTCTTGGTGAGTCATGCCGGCCACAGGCTCGTCTACTAGCAAGAGCTTGGGTTTTTGCATCAGTAGCATGCCGATCTCCAACCACTGTTTCTGTCCATGGGATAGCGACCCCGCCCGGTCTTGACGCTGTCCGGTCAAGCCGACAATTTCCAACACCTCTTCAATGCCTTCTTTTTCAAATGGTTTTAACCGGGCAAACAATGTAGACCATACCCGTTTGTCGGTATGCATGGCTAATTCTAAGTTTTCAAAAACGTTGAGTTGTTCGAACACGCTGGGTTTTTGAAATTTCCTGCCGATACCGGCCTGGGCGATGGAGGGTTCGTCCATTTGCAGCAGGTCAATAGTCTGGCCGAAAAACACCGTACCCGCGTCGGGCCGGGTCTTGCCGGTGATAACGTCCATCATTGTGGTCTTGCCAGCACCATTCGGGCCGATGATGCAACGCAGTTCGCCATCGTCAATGTAAAGCGATAAGACATTCAGTGCGCGAAACCCATCGAAGCTGACAGTCACATCCTCCAAGTAAAGAATTGGCCCGTGAGCGGTGTCAAGTTGGGGTGAAGCAATGCCGTCTGTGTCATCAATTGTTTCATGGAAGCGGACGACCCGGTTCATAATTTACTCCTTTGGTTAAGCTTAAGTCCCAGCCCCCTCACACTAGCCAGCTTACGCGCCATGCCAACCAGACCATCCGGCATGAATAAGGTAACAGAGACAAACAAACCACCTAAGGCGAATAACCATACTTCAGGCAGTATCCCGGTGAACACTGTCTTGGCGTAGTTCACCAGGATTGCACCCAGCACCGCCCCGTAGAGAGTGCCCCGTCCGCCCACGGCAACCCAAATGACCAGTTCTAGCGAATTCAACGGGGAAAACTCGCTGGGGTTGATGATTCCGACTTGCGGGACATATAGGGCCCCTGCGATGCCTGCCAAGACTGCGGAGAATACAAAGACCCATAGTTTGAAATGCTCCACTTTGTAACCAATGAATCGAGTGCGGGATTCAGCATCACGGATAGCCGTCACCACCCGGCCCATTTTTGACTCAACCACGAAGCGCGAGGCAATGTAGCCCAAGCCTAGCAACAGGGCTGTCAGTAGAAAAATTGTCACCCGCGTACCATCTTTTTGTAAGTTATAACCGAGAATTTCCTTGAAATCAGTAAGTCCGTTATTGCCGCCAAACCCCATTTCGTTGCGGAAAAAGGCCAGCATCAACGCATAAGTCAAAGCTTGGGTGATGATGGAGAGGTAGACCCCAGTGACCCTTGAACGGAAGGCCAACCAGCCGAATAAACAGGCTAGGATACCAGGCACTAAGACCACCATCAGCGAAGCAAACCAGAACTGGTCGAAGCCCTGCCAATACCAAGGCAATTCCTTCCAGTTGAGAAACACCATGAAATCAGGCAGCAGGGCGTTGCCATAGACACCCCGATCACCGATCTGACGCATCATGTAAATACCCATGGCATAGCCACCCAGGGCAAAAAAGGCACCGTGGCCTAGGCTAAGGATGCCGCAATAACCCCACACCAAGTCGACGGCAAGGGCGAGCAAGGCATAGGTCAAGTACTTGCCGACCACGGTGACTGTAAACGTGCTGAGATGCATGGCAGAAGAATCTGGTACCAGCAAATTCAGGGCAGAAATAGCAATCGCCATCAATGCCAGTACCATCAAAAACAGCTTGCCCACTCGATCCTGTGCCAACAGGTTTGCAATGTCCATCGTCTAACCCTCCGCTGCCCTGCCCTTTTGCGGGAATAGACCGCGTGGGCGTTTTTGGATAAACAGAATGATGAACAATAGCATGAGTATTTTTGCCAGCACTGTTCCTGCATAAGGTTCTAAAATCTTGTCTGCCACCCCCAACGTCAAGCCCCCGACTAAGGTTCCCCACAGATTGCCCACTCCGCCGAACACGACCACCATAAATGAATCGACGATATAGGCTTGCCCCAAGTTAGGCCCAACATTGGTGAGTTGGCTCAACGCGACACCGGCGACACCGGCAATGCCGGAACCTAGGCCAAACGTCATCGCGTCCACCCAGTCGGTGCGGATACCCATTGCCTTGGCCATTGCCCGGTTTTGTGCCACCGCACGCACTTCCAAACCCAGCCGGGTTCTTTTCAAAACCATCAGTAATCCCCAAAAAACCAACAGACCGAATAGAATGATGTAGAACCGGTTCAAGGTCAGCGTCAAAGCACTGTTGATTTCCAAGGAGCCGCTCATCCATGTCGGCGTGGATACGCTTCGGTTCAACGGCGAGAAAATGGAGCGCACCAGTTGCTGCAATATCAAGCTCAGGCCGAAAGTGGCCAGCAGGGTTTCCAGCGGCCTGCCGTAAAGAAAACGGATAATGCCACGTTCGATGCCAATGCCGACTAACGCGGTGATGACAAAGGCAGCGGGGATTGCCACAAACAGAGAATAATCTATGGCATTAGGCATCATCAGTTGCACCACATAAGTTGTGTATGCACCAAGCATCATCAACTCGCCGTGGGCCATGTTAATGACACCCATCACTCCGAAGGTGATGGCAAGTCCGATGGCAGCAAGCACTAGCACCGCACCTAGGCTTAGCCCAAAGAAAAGGGTTTCAGCCAGATGGTTCAATTCCAGCTTGTATTCGATTTTCTTCAATGCGACCGCGGCAAGATTGCGGATTTCGCTGTCCCCTTCGACGTACTCTCCCGTGTCGGTTTTCTCTTGCAAGGCGGAAAGTCGGTTGCGCACATCCTGATTCAAATTACCCTCCAACAAACGAATGGCTTTGCCGCGCAATGCCTTGTCCTTGCCAGACAAGTCTGCCAAGGCCAAGGCGACGTTAATGGCTTCAAGCACACCGCCATCCTTTTCGATCTCCCTTTGCTTTGCCAGCAAAGCCATTGCCTCGGGAGTTGGATTTTGGATGACAGACTTAACCGATTTCATACGTAGCCGCACATCGGTGCTGTTCAATTCAAGCAAGGCAATCTCGCGGTCCAAGACTGTTCGTAAGGCATTAGTGACGGCGATTTTTTTAATCTCAAACCGGTCTGCCACACCCAAGGCTTCGCCACTGAGGGCATCAGTAAGTTTGAAACCGTCGTCTTTCGTGTCGGCAAACACCATGCGCCCACTTGCCTTGACATAGAAAAGACGGCCATCGTGCATGGCTTGCAACATTTCCGCCACTTTAGGGTTTTGAACATGCGCCAACCGTCCTATGGTTTGCTCCATTTCAGCCATGGGAACGGTGGGCAATCGGTTAACTTCATCGGCAAAACCATCGGCATGGGCCGGAGTAAAACCGGTCAATATCAGTGCAAACACCCAAAGGCCGGATGTCAGCAGTGACCAAGGCTTCCACAGGCTGACGGGTTTGGTGGCTTCACTTGGCTTCAACATGATAATTTTCATGGTTTTATTGCCTCGTTTCCGCATACTCACTTTAATGAGGGGTGGGCGCATCGTTCAATATTTCTGCCCAGAGCACTTTTTGGTTTTGGTGTTGTAATTGCCGCAATTGATTGGCGGTGTCCAATCGGCGATGATCGGTTTGCTCTCTGGCAGATAATCCGACCAAGCGTCGCCATCAACCAGCCCCTTGGTTTGCCATACCGTTTGGAACTGTCCGTCGTCTTGGATTTCGCCGATCAATACTGGTTTCGATAAATGATGGGCCTTGTTCATTTTAGCCAAGCCCCCGGTGAGGTTAGGATATTCCATGCCGACTAGTGCTTTGGCGACCGCGTCTGTATCCGTAGTGCCAGCCTTTTCCACCGCTTTCACCCACATGTTAAAGCCAATATAATGAGCCTCCATTGGGTCGTTGGTAACGCGCTTCGGGTTTTTTATGAAGGTGTGCCATTTCTTGATAAATTCTGCGTTCTCCTTAGTATCCACGCTCATGAAATAATTCCACGCTGCCAAATGACCAACTAGGGGTTTGGTATCGATGCCAGAGAGTTCTTCTTCCCCAACGGAGAAAGCGACCACAGGAAGCTTGTCGGCGGTGATGCCCTGGTTGCCCAACTCCTTGTAAAATGGAACATTGGCATCGCCATTAATGGTGGAAACAACTGCTGTTTTTTTGCCCGTGGAACCAAACTTCTTGATATCCGCGACAATGCTTTGCCAATCGGAATGCCCGAAGGGCGTGTAATTGATTAGTATGTCCTTTTCTTTAACACCCTTGGATTTCAGGTACGCTTCAAGAATTTTGTTAGTGGTGCGTGGGTAGACGTAATCGGTTCCCGCCAGCACCCATCGCTTCACCCCCAAGTCGTTCATCAGATAATCCACCGCCGGAATTGCCTGCTGGTTCGGTGCGGCACCTGTGTAAAACACGTTTTTGGAAGACTCCTCCCCCTCGTACTGGACTGGGTAGAACAACAGGCCGTTCAATTCCTCCACGACCGGCAACACCGATTTGCGCGATACTGAAGTCCAGCAACCAAATATCGCCGCCACTTTTTGCTTCTGGAGCAATTCACGAGCCTTTTCTGCAAACAACGGCCAGTTGGAAGCGGGATCGACCACGACGGCTTCCAGTTTCTTTCCCAGCAAGCCACCCTTCTTGTTCTGTTCCTCAATCAACATCAACATAGTGTCCTTCAACGTGGTCTCACTAATGGCCATCGTGCCGGACAGCGAATGCAAAATGCCGACTTTAATGGTGTCCTCAGCCCGTAAGTTCGCTGTATAAAGCAACGATAGTGATAGAAAGGCTATCAAAGCGATAATAGTCTGTAAGTTTCGCAAAGGTTTCATTCTAGGTACTCCGTCTTGATGGGTGTGGTTTAAATCTGTAATTGGAAAGCAAGTCTGACGGCACTGACATGGTCGCCGGTGACGGTATTGGTGTAATTCAATCCCTTGGTCATAAGGTCGCCGTAGTTATAATTCAAAGATATCTTGGCATTATGCCCATCGATGATATAGTTTAATCCGGCTTCATAATTATTCCGGTTAGAACTGTCAATAGGCATGACTTCGACATAACGAAGATAAGGCTGGAATTGACCTATAGCGACCTTGTTTGGGAGTAGATACATCAGGCTGACATCATAGGCCTGACCTTCAAACATAGCGAAACCTAATACCGCACCTGATTGGACAAGCCTTCTGCTTGCCATCCCGAAACCGGTAACGCCATAGTTTTTATACTCGCCATTAAACGTGATGACACCGGAATTGTTAGGCAGTGCCTTCTCCATTAGCACATCCACCGCAGTACCCCGGAACGAACCCGGATCATTCACCGTTCCGGCCCCGTGATACTGGTATTGATTCGACGCGCCGACCGTCAGAATATCGCCGCCTTTTCCAAAATAAGTGCCCGAGGTATAGTAACCTGGGTTTTTTTCAACTTCCCAGAAATTATATGAGACGCGTTGCGCATACAGTAAGTCGTCATTTTGGTTGGCACCGTTCACCAAGCCTTGGAAAGCACCTACCGCATATTGAAAGCGACCACCGTCAAAGACCGAACCCCAAATGGTCACGCCTTGGTCGCGACCGTACGCACCCGCCGAGGTGCCATTGTTTTTGAATTCAATATTGAAGTCCGACGATTCGAATGGGGTTCCCGTGGCAAAAATATCGTAAACCGCACTATAGAAAGGACCGTTCAACTCCCGCCTTTCCGCAGGCACCAGCATCCGCCCACCCCAAATGTTCAACCATGGCTCAAACTCAAACTTGCCGATGGCATCCAGAACCCGGATGGAATCACCCGTGTTGGTGCCTGCCTTGACTTCGGTGTTAAACTCCATCTTTATATATTTATGGATTTGTCCATTCACATAAAGACGCATGTTGTCCAAATAAAAATTGTTGGACCAGCCGGAACCGTTGGCAGCCCCTTTCTCTTGCGCGTAAAAGGCCGTTCTAAGCCCAGCCCCGATGCTGAGCCATTTGGTGTCGTCTATCTTAAAAGTAGCCCCCGCGGAAGCCTCGGGTACATAGCTAAACACCATCAATGCAGGTAGCAGCCATTTTGCCGCAGCAAGGCAACGGCACGAAGCCTTGACTATGAGTCTATTTTTCATTGCAAAACCCCTTTATCGTTTGGATTGAATCGGTCTTATCTTCGGCTTAAATTAAAATGCCCAATGAAAAATGCCTCAATACGTCAAATGACGTATGCCAAGCATTTCCTCAGCGGTGTCTAATAGGGTTTGGGTAAGACTTACGCAGAAACGACTACCACTGCCGTTCACCCAGAACCTATCGAAGGTGAACGGCAGTGGAAAAACCCCATTGGCGAAACTCGACACCACAGGCCGATTTATGGCCGATAATCAATCACGGGAGTGCTTATGCGATTTGCAATTCTGGTGGCCATTTCACTATTCACATTGGCTGCTTGCGCCATTGACAGTAAGCCAAGGGCAAACTTGTCCAACCCGGAGCGGGTGACGGCCATAAAATTCGTCATCTCAACCGATAATCTTGCAAAGATTGCCATCACAAACCAAACCACACAGATGGCAGAAGAAATCAGCCGTCATTTGAACTCTTGGGGGTATCCGGTAAAATCTGCCGTATTACAAAATGAGGCGTTTACCCATACGCTTGAAGGGCAAGTTGGCAAGCTTGAAAAGACAACCACGCCACCGGGATTGTCATTGTATTTTGGCAATTCAGACCCTCGCGCCCTCGATTTTCAAAAGACAGACGTCCTACCGGTGGCTTGCATTTTGCGCTCACTGAATAAAACTGAAGAACCTATCAAATTAACCGGGAAGTTCAGCCTGCCCCCAGGGCTTGACGACTTGATGGGTACAATAAAACCCATCCCGCCGAGTTTCTATGCAGACAGCATTGCCACAGTTTGCCTGAATCTTCTCACCGAACTTAAAATACCCAAAACCGCCCCGGTAGGGCCCAATATGCCATGGAAGCCCGCAGTGGATATTGAAATCAGGGACAAACCCCTTGCTACCGACCCAAGACCTCCGCCTGCCAAACCCATTGCGCATGACGATGCAACAACGCCTGAGAAACCACTGGCTAACACTTCCGGGAATACACCCGCCACAACCGAACCAGCGATTGACGCGGAGGATAAACACAAACAACTTATCATCCGTAACCTAGGGACTCCGGTGATACTTGAGTTTGGTTACGAGCGGCAGTAACCTAGCGGTCACGGCCTGTTATTTGCCAGTAAACAGCCAACAATGGCATGCTCAATGTTGGCTGGGCTAGTTTCCAACCGAATCGGTGCTTAACTTAGGGGATAAGATGCAGATGGGGGAATTTAGCCAACAAAGTATCGCCAAAGTGCGAAGAGACTATAACGCCTGGGTGGCCGATGAGACCATGGAGGATTACGCCCTGCGTTTTGCCCCCCGGTCGTTCCGCAAATGGTCCGAGTTCCGAGTCGCCAACACCGCCTTCGGTTCGATTTCTTTCTTGGTGCTTGAAGCCATTGGCGGTGCGCTAACCATCAATTACGGATTTACCAATGCCTTTTGGGCCATCCTGAGCGTCGGTTTAATCATCTTCCTAACTGGCTTGCCGATAACCTATTATGCCGCCCGATACAATATCGACATGGACTTGCTGACTCGTGGCGCGGGCTTTGGGTATATTGGTTCGACGATGACCTCGCTGATTTACGCTGCCTTCACCTTCACCTTATTCGCGCTGGAAGCTTCTATAATGTCTTTGGCGCTTGAACTCTATTTTGAGATACCGATTGCCTATGCTCATTTGGTCAGTGCCCTTGCCGTCATTCCCTTGGTCACCTACGGCATCACCAATATCAACCGGCTGCAATTATGGACCCAACCGGTTTGGCTAGTTCTTTTGATCGTACCCTATGTCGCAGTGCTAGTCCGCGAACCAGGCGCGATAGCCGGTTTGTCAGGCTTTGCCGGACATGCACAAGCTGGATTCGACTGGATGAGTTTTGGCGCGGCCAGCACCGTGGCGTTTTCAATGGTGGCGCAAATTGGCGAACAAGTCGATTTTCTTCGCTTTTTACCCGAAAAAACCCATGAAAGCAGCAAGCGTTGGTGGGCTGCGGTGATTATCGCGGGGCCAGGCTGGATTATTCTCGGCATGGCCCGACAATTGGGCGGGGCATTATTGGCTTACCTCGCCATTCAACATGGCGTGGAAAGCGAGCACGCTTATGAACCGACCCAAATGTATAGGGTCGCTTACCAGTATATTTTCACTAATCCAAAGCTAGGCTTTGCCACCGTCACCCTCTTCGTGGTGATCTCGCAAATCAAGATCAATGTGACGAATGCCTACGCCGGCTCGCTGGCCTGGTCAAATTTTTTTTCCCGCCTGACTCATAGCCATCCTGGCAGGGTGGTGTGGCTGGTTTTCAATGTGTTAATCGCCTTGTTGCTGATGGAATTGGGCGTATTCGGCGCATTGGAGAGGGTTCTGGGCCTGTTTTCCAATGTGGCGATTGCCTGGATAGGCGCATTAGTAGCCGATTTGACTGTCAACAAACCGCTGGGGCTGAGCCCACCCGAAGTGGAGTTCAGAAGGGCCTATCTACATGACATCAACCCGGTAGGGGTGTTGTCAACGGTATGCGCCTCGGCCATTGCCATCGCGGCCTATTTGGGATTGTTGGGAAGTTGGCCGCAAGCCTTTTCCGCCTATCTGGCATTGGGCGTGGCCTTCTTTATGGCACCGCTAATCGCCTGGGCTACCGGGGGGCGTTACTATCGCGTAATTCGCCGCTTTGATTGGGCCAAAGCCAACCCGAAGGACAAATGTTGCATTTGCCAAAACGATTTCGAGACTGAGGACAAAGCGTATTGCCCGGTCTACGAAGGGGCCATCTGCTCCCTTTGCTGCACACTAGATGCGCGCTGCCGTGATGCCTGCAAACCGAAAGCCAGCCTGAACGATCAACTGCAAAGTCTGGCGGATCGGTGTTTGCCTCGCAGTTTCTCCCCCCAGCTAAAACTTCGCTTGTTCCAGTTCACTTTGCTCTACTTGCTGCTGGCCGGTGTCACCAGCATTTTCATCGGTGTCATTTACTATCAAGACTGGCTCACCAACCGTAGCCTTGAAGGCGACCTGCCTAGGCAAATCCTGTCGCGCAGTTTCGTCAAAGTGTATTCGTCCTTGCTGGTCTTTTTGGGGCTGGGAAGTTGGTGGCTGGTTCTCAACAACGAAAGCCGACAGGTCGCACAAGAGGAAACCAACCGGCAAACCAAGCGTCTGCTGCGTGAGGTTGAGGATCATCGAATGACAGATGCCAAGCTAAAAAAGGCCAAGAATGCCGCCGACCGGGCCAATACAGCCAAAAGTCGCTTTCTCAGTGACATGAGCCATGAGATTCGCACACCGCTCAATAGCATCCTAGGATACTCGCAACTGCTGCGGAAAGACCCCACGATTCCAGCCCACCGATTACAAGCATTGGAAATCATCGAGCGCAGCGGTGAGCATCTGTCCCGGTTGATTGACGACATCCTGGATATTGCACGCATTGAAGCTCGCAAGTTCGAATTAAAAAATGCCGCCATCGATTTCCCCGGTTTCGTAGGGCAGATGCTGCGCTTGTTTAAATCGCAAGCTGAGACCAAGGGACTGATTTTCCGTTGCCAAATACTCGATAACCTTCCCGAATTTGTTCGGGGAGACGAAAAAAGGGTTGGTCAAATTATTATCAATCTGCTCAGCAATGCAGTGAAATTCACCGATAAGGGCGAAATTATTTTCCGCATCGGCTATAGCGGGGAAGTTGCGGTTTTTCAGGTCATTGACACTGGAATAGGCATCCCCGCAGACCAGCGCGAAGACATTTTCCTCCCTTTTAACCGCCTAGGCGGCAACCGGGGCAACGCCACCGCCGGCAGTGGCTTGGGGCTGACCATCAGCAAGATATTCACTGAAATCATGGGAGGCGAACTGAGCGTCTCGGGGAGGGACAATGAAGGGACGGCATTTACCTTGAAATTATTCCTACCCAAACTGCATGGCCATGTCGCCGAAGAGGATGAACAGGAAGGCATCATCGGCTATGCCGGCCGTAGACGGAAAATCCTGATCGCGGACGATCATGAGGACCACCGCTCCCTGCTCATGTCGATATTGGAGCCATTAGGCTTTGCCCTGGCACAGGCCGAATCAGGGGAAGAATGTCTGTCCATGGCGATGGAGGAAAAGCCGGACATGATTTTGTTGGATGTGCTGATGGGCGGGATTAGCGGAATCCAGGTGGCGACCCGTTTGCGACAATCCGGCTGCCAGTCCTCCATCATCATCATCAGCGCCAATGCCTACCCAAGCGACCGTAGGCTGGCTGTTGATGCCGACTGCGACAACTTTATCGCCAAGCCCATCCAAATTGCCGAAGTGTTGCGAAAAATAAAATTCCATCTCGGCTTAGATTGGATTTATGCACATAATGAACATCCAAAATACTTGGACATATTGGACAATAGCCCCCCCTTGATTGTGCCGCCCGCCGAGCAACTGGCCGAACTCGCTGAGTTTGCTAAAATTGGCGACCTCCGTGGCTTGACGGAACGGTTAAAACAACTCGCCACTGACGATTTCAATTACATCCCCTTTGCAGCCCATTTGCAAACCTTATCCAAGGAATTCAAGCTTGGGGATATCAAACGCTTGTTGCTAGGCAGGTCTTGAAATGAATGCCAAACTTCTGGAATCCCAGGGAACGGTGCTGATCGTTGACGATGCCCCAGGTAATTTGGCACTTCTATCCGATGCCTTGGAAGATGCGGGCTACCGGGTATTGGTGGCAACCGATGGATATTCCGCTTTGGAACAGTTGCAATACGTCGCGCCGGACATCATCTTGTTGGATGGCATGATGCCGGGCTTGGATGGATTCGAAACCTGCCGCATGATCAAGGCTAATCCGAAAACCCAAGCCATTCCGATACTTTTCATGACAGCACTGGGCGAGTTGGACGACTTGCTAAGGGGGTTCGATGAAGGTGCTGTCGATTATATTGTCAAACCGTTTCGGCATGAAGAGGTTCTGGCACGCGTCAAAACCCACTTAAACCAAGCCCGTCTTGTCCGACGGACTGAACAGGCCTTGGCCAATAGCGGGCTTGCCGCACTGGCCATCAACCGCTCGGCACAGATTACTTGGCTGACTCCATCGGCTTCCGCTTGGTTGGCTGAGGTTGCCGACACTATAAACGCGAATGACAAGGAGATGCCCATATTGCCAAAGCCGCTGTTGTCCTGGACCTTGTTGTTTATCCAAGCAAAAAGCCCACTTGAATCCGACAACTTTACCTTCAACCACGGAGGCTGTGTATTGTCAGCCAGCATTTCTCCCTGTCATGATCGTAGGGAGTTTCTCATTTTCTTGCAAAACCAGCCGGGCGACTGGGATTTGGAATCGCTAAAAGGCAGTTTGGGACTAACTTTTAAAGAAGCCGAGGTCTTAATGTGGATATCACGAGGAAAAACCAACCGTGAAATTGGCCTTATCCTAGGCAATAGCCCAAGGACGGTGAATAAGCACATGGAGCATATCTTTGAAAAGTTGGGCGTCGCAACTCGCAGTGCCGCCATCGCTTTAGTCGTAGAAAAGGTTCTGACAATCAATAACCCCAAGAGGAAGGCATGAGTAAAAATACAGTATTGCGCATAGGCGTAGGAGGGCCGGTGGGTTCTGGCAAGACCGCCTTGGTGGACGCACTGTGCAAGTCCATGAGTGGTCGATATTGCATGGCAGTCGTCACCAACGATATCTACACCAAGGAAGACCAACAATTTTTAATCCGCAGTCGCGCGTTGCCGGAGGAGCGCATCGTTGGCGTGGAAACCGGCGGTTGCCCACATACCGCTATCCGAGAGGATGCATCAATGAACCTTGCCGCAGTTGACGATTTGTGCGAACGCTTTGCGGATTTGGATTTAGTGTTGGTGGAAAGCGGCGGGGACAACCTCAGTGCGACCTTTAGCCCTGAATTGGCCGATTTGACGATCTACGTCATCGACGTGTCTGCGGGTGATAAAATCCCCCGCAAGGGCGGACCCGGCATCACCCGCTCAGACTTATTGGTCATCAACAAGATCGACCTAGCCCCTTATGTAGGTGCATCATTGGAGGTCATGGACCGTGATGCCCGTAAAATGCGCGGCGAGCGGCCTTTTGTGTTCTCCAACTTGAAAACCCAGTTTGGGCTGGATGAAATCATAGAGTTTATCGAACGGGCGGGAATGCTAGGGCGTTTTCATATTTGAGGTTGTTTCGAGCTGAAATGACAAAGTCTTTTCGGTTCATTTGGTCTATTTTTTCGCTTCTTTGTCCAAGCCTAGCGCCAAACTCATGGCATTGACGTAACCGGGTATGATGTTGCCCTTATCGGTCACAATCATCGGGGTTCCCGAGGCTCCAAATTCCTCACCCAACCGCATATGAGCCTTGACCGGGTTATCACATTGCTTCATTTCCATGCCTTCGCCCTTTTTCGCCTTGGTTAGTGCCGCATTGCGATCCTTGGCGCACCATACCGCAACGGCCTTATTGTAAGAGTCTGAGTCAACACCGGCGCGGGGGAAAAACAGATAACGCACCTCAATGCCGAGATTCAAATATTGGTCCATCTCGCTATGAAGCTTCCGGCAATAGCCACAATCAATATCAGTGAATACATAGACAGCATGTATCGTCTTTTTTGGCTTGAACACGATCATATTGTTCAAGCCAATCTTGTCCAACTGCGCAATCCTAGCCTCACCTAGACGGGCTTCGGTAAGGTCCTTGTTGGCCTTGACATCAATCAGGCTACCTTCAATCAAATAACCCCCATCCTCGGTTACATAATAAATTTTCGGTCCAGACACAAACTCGTATATCCCCGGTATCTCCGTTGCCCGTTTGTTGGCATTCATATCCGTCACCCTGCCCTCGACCAAATATTTTCCATCCTTGCTCATGTAAAATGTTTTTGAGCCGGCAACCACTTCATAAAGACCTGCAACCTTGGAAGGCTTGATCGAACTTGGAGACAATCCAGGCGCTATTTTATTCAGCGCTTCTTCTATGGCATTGCCGGGATTCTCTTCGGCAAGAAGGGGGTGCGAAAGGCATAGAAAAGCACCCATAAACAAGCTAAACAGTAGTTTTTTCATCGCTGGATTCACAAAAGTAGAAGGTTTCCGATAAAGTCTATTGATGCCTAAATATATCCAAATAGAAACTAAAAAACATCAAAGAAAATAGAATCACAATGCCTATATTTTGAAACATGATTTGTAGGCTTTCAGGAATGGGCTTTCCCATCGCAGCTTCCAAACCATAAAACATTAAATGTCCGCCATCCAACACCGGTATAGGCAGGAGATTGAGGACACCTAGGCTGACGCTGACAATCGCAATGAATTTAAGAAACTGGACCAAACCCATGCTTGCCGATTGCCCCGCATACTGGGCTATGCTGATGGGTCCGCTAAGATTATCCACCGAAGCCTTCCCTATTATCATCCGCCCTATCATTTTTAGGGTCATGGTAGAATAATCCCATGTCTTTTCCACTGCGGCGAACAACGCCGGAATAACCCCCAAACGGTATTTCACTTGCATGGCATTGATCAACTCTTCGGGAACCAGCACAGATGCACCGATTTTGCCTACTGCACCCTGCGCCGATCCCACCTTGACCGGCCTTATGCTTAAGGAAAATTCACCCCCTGCGCGCAATACTTTCACATCTATTTCCTTTTCCGGGTTGGCCCTGACATACTCAACCCATTGCCGCCAATCTTTCACTGTCTTGCCATCGGCGACCAACAGCCGGTCACCCGTTGTCAAGCCCGCCGCCTCGGCTGCACTTTTCGGCTCTATTTTATCGACAATTGGCGGGATGGAAGGCTCCATCGGTTGCAACCCAAGCCGATCATGTAGCATCTCCGGTTTTTCGACAACATCGGAAGGAATCGTCAATACACGTTTTACAATAGCGTCCCGGTTCGTCTTGACTTCTACGGTCACACTCCCGTTGTCCATTGCCTGCTCAATGACTTCTCCCATCGCCAAGCCCCAAGTTGGGGTTTGGGTATCACCCACCGCTAAAATTTCATCGCCTTCCAAAAAACCGGCCTGTTCTGCCAAAGTGCCATTGGCGATGCTCCCCATTACAGGACGCAAGCCGGTTTCGCCAACCATGAAGACAATCCAATAGAGCAAGACTGCAAGCAAAAAATTGGCAAGCGGTCCGGCAAATACGATGGCAGCACGGACGGCCAGCCGCTGCCGGTTAAAGGCGTAAGGCAAATCATAAGTCGATACTTCGCCCTCCCGCTCATCCACCATTTTCACATAGCCGCCCAAAGGCAGAAGGCCAATCGCAAATTCGGTGTCATCAGGCGTTTTGCGGTAACTCCAGACTGGCTTGCCTATCCCTATGGAAAACCGTTTCACTTTCACGCCCAACTTTCTGCAAGCATAGAAATGACCAAACTCGTGAAAGGCGACCAGCACCACAAGTGCCAACAAAAAATAAAAAACCGTATGGATCAGCGAAAAAGATTGCATGGATGTCAATGGCTGTGCCGTTTGGCAATATAGGCTTGCGCCACGGATCGGGATTCACGGTCCGCTTCCAGCACGGCTTCAATTGACTCGGCAGGTCGCAACGGGATGTTTTGCATACAATGTTCAATTATGTCAGGAATGGAGGTAAAGCGGATTCGCTCTTCAAGAAACGATGCAACTGCAATTTCATTGGCGGCATTCAATACCGCAGGCATCAGCCCTCCCATACGCACTGCTTCGTAAGCCAAGCGCAAATTGGGAAAACGCTTAAAATCCGGTGCCATGAAATTCAATTGTCGGACAGCAAACAAGTCCAAGGGTTCCGCCCCCGAATCAAATCGCCCAGGCCAAGCCAGCGCATGGGCGATGGGTATGCGCATGTCAGGGTTGCCCATTTGCGCCAATACAGTGCCGTCAACGTAATCGACCATGGAATGGATGACGCTTTGTGGATGCACCACCACATGAAGTTGTTCGGGTGGCAGATTGAACAGAAGACAGGCCTCGATGACTTCCAAACCCTTGTTCATCATGGTGGCCGAATCCACTGAAATCTTCCTGCCCATGACCCAATTAGGATGCGCACAAGCCTGATCTGGCGTGACATCGTGCAAGTCGTTGAGTTCTTTATTCAGAAATGGCCCACCGGAAGCGGTTAGCAAAATCCTGCGCACTTCCGGTGCGTTACGACCGGCGTGGTAATTGGCAGGCATACACTGGAAGATGGCATTGTGTTCGCTGTCGATGGGTAGAAGCACAGCCCCAGACTTGGCGACCTCGCTCATAAACAGTGCGCCAGACATGACAAGAGCCTCCTTGTTGGCAAGCAACACGTTCTTGCCGGCCTTGGCAGCGGCCAACGTGGGCAACAACCCGGCTCCGCCGACGATGGCCGCCATGACGCTATCCACCTCGGGCAAGGATGCAACCTCTTCCAAGGCGGCAACACCGCATAGAACCTCGGTTGACAAGCCGGCCGATTTAATCCTTTCGCGGAATATCCCGGATTTTTTCTCATCAAGTAACACGGCGTAGGCTGGCCGATGGGCTTTGCATTGCTCGAAAAGGAGATCAACATTGTTATTTGCAGTCAACGCAACGACGCGATAGCTGTCGGGATGCCTGCTTACAACATCTAACGTGTTGACACCGATTGAACCTGTGGAACCAAGGACGCATATACCTTTCATTGAAAGTAAATCTCCAACAGCTTAGAACCTGCGTAAAAAACCGACACTGCCGCGATCAGGCTGTCAAGACGATCAAGAAAGCCCCCATGACCCGGTAATATGGCCCCGCTGTCCTTTACACCACCGACACGCTTGACCAAGCTCTCGAATAAGTCCCCAACCACGGAAAACAGAACGGTGACAACTGACAGCAGGATAAAATACCCCAGTTTTACCCAACTGAATGAAATGAACGAACCCGATTCCGTCTGGTACAGAACAGCGGCTACCGCCAAGGAAAATAAGACAATGACAACGAGTGCGCCATACAAGCCTTCGGCAGTTTTACCGGGACTGATTTCCGGTGCCAGCTTCGTCAAGCCCCAGCGTTTGCCCACAAAGTAAGCGGCAATGTCAGCAACCCAAACCAACATGAACAGGTACAGCACCTGCGCTGAACCTCCAAGATTGATTCGAGTCCAAACCATCAATATCCAAGCACTTACTAACACGAAAAAACCGACAAGTAGCTTGACAGCAATAGGGTATTTTATTACCAACAATTTAGTCGGCATTTCTCGCAACAGGATACTCAACACAAACCAAAATGCAACCATCGGCCAGGCCAGCCATTCCCACAACTCCATTTCGCCTGCCCATTGTTGAAACGATGTCATGAACCCCACACAGACCGTCAGAAACCCGGCACGGGTTGGTATCGTTGTCAATCCGGCCAAGTTTGACCATTCCCAAGCGCATACTGCGATGGCCACTCCCCAAAGCAGGGCAAACCACCGGTC
Source organism: Candidatus Methylumidiphilus alinenensis (assembly GCA_003242955.1). Lineage (GTDB taxonomy): Bacteria > Pseudomonadota > Gammaproteobacteria > Methylococcales > Methylococcaceae > Methylumidiphilus > Methylumidiphilus alinenensis. The sequence goes on along the minus strand of QJPH01000334.1, from coordinate 32,179 downwards.
GGGCAGGTACAAAATTCCAGCAATAGCCAACGGTGCAAGGACCAAGGCCGTTAAGATGCGATTTTTCAGCATATTTTTTCTTATTAGGGCTGGCGGGCCTGTTTCAGCGCAGGCCGTCGTTATGAATAAAAAACTTTTCCACCTGCTCGCCAGTGTATCCGAAGCGACGCTGGCGACCGGAATAATCCTTGATCGCTTCTTCCAACTCGGTTTCGTCGAAGTCAGGCCATAAAGTGTCAGTGAAGTAAAGCTCGGTATAGGCCAATTGCCAGAGCAGGAAATTGCTGATGCGCTTTTCCCCGCCCGTGCGGATGAACAGATCAGGCTCGGGCAGGTCTGCCAAATTCAAATTTGACGCAAAAACTTCAGTGGTGATTTCTTCAGGATTTATCGTTCCATCAACCACTTGCGATGCCAAGCGACGCACCGCATCGGTTATTTCCCAACGCCCACCGTAATTGGCCGCGATGACGACATTGAGTCCGGTATTGTCAAAGGTCAAGTGTTCCGCAGAGGCAATTTTTTCCTGCAATTCGAAGCCAAATGCCGTTCTGTCACCAATGACCCGAAGTCGCATGTTATTTTTATGTAGTTTTGCGGTCTCCTTTTCCAGTGTTGCCAGAAACAGCCCCATAAGGACCGAAACTTCTTGTTGCGGCCTACGCCAATTCTCACTGGAAAACGCGAAGAGGGTCAATGCTTTTACGCCCACTGACCCACAATATTCAATCACCTTGCGCACAGAACTTACACCGGCATGATGACCTGCTGTGCGTGGCAAAAAACGGTTTTTTGCCCAACGGCCATTGCCGTCCATAATAATTGCAATATGGCGCGGTAACTGCACCCCATAAAAGGGCTTTACTTCAGATTCCATGTTTTGAGGTCGGATTAACCAAGTTGCATCTAAATATTGTGAGTAGGCATTAAGCCACTGAGTTAGATAGCCAAAAGATCGGCTTCCTTTTCCTCTAGCAAGGCATCAATTTCCTTGATGTACTGATCCGTCAATTTCTGAATCTGCTCCTCGCCACGTTTTTCATCATCTTCGGACAATTGCTTGTCTTTCAGGGCCGACTTAAGCTCGGCGTTTGCATCGCGGCGGATGTTACGCACGGCCACGCGTCCATTTTCGGCCTCATGTCGAACAACCTTGATAAGATCCTTCCTGCGCTGCTCGGTCAACGGAGGCAGCGGCACACGAATAACCACACCCGATGTACTGGGATTAAGACCAAGGTCGGAAGTCAGTATCGCCTTTTCTACCGCCGGAACCATATTCCTTTCCCAAGGCGTGATGGCCAGAGTCCTGGAATCCTCAGCATTGATATTGGCGACTTGGGACAAAGGCACATCGTTGCCGTAATAATTGACATGCACATGCTCAAGCAAACTGGGGTGCGCCCTACCCGTCCTAATCTTTGCAAACTCATGCTTGAGGGCTTCAATGGATTTTTTCATGCGCTCGGTAGTGCGCAGTTGAATATCTGCATTCATGTTGAGTATCCTGTCACTATCAGAGAGCCAATTTCCTCGCCTTGCACCAAACGCATGATAGCGCCGGGCAAGAATACGTTCATCACCCGAAGGGGCATATTGTGGTCGCGGCAAAGGACCAAAGCGGTCGCATCCATGACATTCAGCCGTTGATCCAGGGCTTCATCATAAGTCAAGCGGGGATAAAAAACCGCCGCTGGATTTTTTAACGGATCGTCCGAATACACTCCTGCAACCTTGGTCGCCTTGATAAGAATATCAGCCCCGATTTCCACCGCACGCAGGCTCGCCGCGGAATCGGTGGTGAAAAATGGATTACCGGTGCCTGCGGCGAAAATCGGCACACGCCCTTTTTCAAGATGGCGAACGGCTCGACGCCGAATGTAATCTTCGCAAACTTGGTTGATCTTCAGCGCCGACATGACACGCACCTGCCGCCCCAGATGTTCCAAGGCATCCTGCATTGCCAACGCATTGATTACAGTGGCCAGCATTCCCATGTGGTCTCCAGTCACCCGGTCCAGCCCTTGGGAAGCTTTTTCCGCCCCACGTATGATGTTACCGCCACCAATCACCAAACCCACTTCAACCCCGGCACGGCAGAGATCGTCTATCTCCGCGGCAAGGCGGTGAATAGTGTCGGCATCTATGCCGCCCTGCTGATCGCCCATCAACGCTTCCCCGCTCAACTTGAGGAGGATTCTCTTGTATTTTGGCTCGCTCATTGTGATTGTACGCTCCGTTGTCGTGTTGATGCGATGAACGAAGATTCCACCGCCCCGAGGTCTTATGTGTTTTAAATGATAACTTGCTTTATCGCAATCCGGCTTGACTCATCACTTCTTCCGCAAAATCGCTGACCTCCTTTTCGATACCCTCTCCAACCTCCAAACGGGAGAAGCAAAGCACGGAGGCACCCTTAGCCTTGAGCAAAGCACCTACGGTTTGATCGGGGTCTTTGACAAAAGGCTGGCCTAACAAAGTGATTTCGCCGAAGAACTTTTTGATTCGTCCGCCAACCATCTTTTCAATAATATCGGCAGGCTTTCCGCTTTCCGCCGCCTGGGCCGAATAGATATCCTTCTCTTTGGCGATGAGTTCGGCTGATACACCCGATTCGTCTACACAAACCGGCTTGCTGGCCGCCACATGCATGGCAATATCTCTTCCCAACGCAATGTCCCCGCCAATTATTTCCACAAGAACGCCGATCCGGGTTCCGTGAAGGTAGCTGGCAATCAATCCATTAGAGGATTCGTAACGTTCGAAACGGCGCACGTTGATGTTTTCGCCCAGTTTGGCAATAAGTTCCCTGCGTCTTTCTTCAATGCTGCCATTACCGTCAACCAACGACAAGGCCAAGGCATCGTCCAAGGTGACTGCGTCAGACACCAGCAAGGATTCCGCAACCGCATCGGCAAAGGCGATAAAATCATCGTTTTTTGCCACAAAGTCGGTCTCGCAGTTGATTTCCAGCACCACGGCAATTTTACTGTCCGCACTGGTTTTCACCGATATGCGCCCTTCGGCAGCGGTACGGCTGGATTTTTTGTCAGCCTTCGCCAATCCCGACTTGCGCATGATTTCGACAGCCGCTTCTATATCTCCACCGGCCTCGACCAAAGCTTTTTTGCACTCCATCATGCCGGACCCGGTGCGTTCGCGCAGGTCTTTAACCAACGCTGCTGAAATATTCATTCTCCAAATTCTCCAATAAAAAATAAAATAACGATTCTACTTAATTCAATTTAAAGAAAACGCCCCCAATGAGGAGGCGCTTCCGAGCCCACTTGGGTGCTCATTCCGCGATTTTATTCCTCGACGTAGGCGTTTTCTTCGCCTTCCTGGGGTACTACAGAATCCATTTCGACAAATTCGTCCTCATTGCCTTCAGCAAAATTGACGCCGTTGGACTTGCCTTGCAGAATTGCGGTGGCGGCACTTTGCGCATACAACTGCACCGCACGGATGGAGTCATCATTACCAGGGATGATATAGTCGATGCCAATTGGGTTGTTATTGGTGTCAACAATTCCGACCACAGGAATGCCCAGTTTTTGAGCTTCGCTGACCGCATTCTTTTCGTAACCCACATCCATGATGAACAGCACATCCGGCAATTTTTCCATATCGCGGATTCCGCCTAGGCTAAGGGTCAATTTGTCGAGTTCCCTCATCATGCCCAAAGCCTCTTTCTTGCTAAAGCGATGCAATCGGCCATCATCGCGCATGGCTTCCAATTCCTTCATACGCGAGACAGACTGCTTGATGGTCTTGAAATTAGTCAGCATGCCTCCCAACCAACGGTGGTTGACGAACGGCATGTCGCAACGAGCCGCATCCTCTTCTATGACTTTGCGGGTGGTTTTTTTGGTACCCACGAATAAAATCTTGCCACGATTGGCCGCTACCTGTTCCAGATAACGCATGGCATCATTGAACAAAGGCAAAGTCTTTTCAAGATTTACAATATGGATGTTGCTGCGCTCACCAAAAATGTAAGGCGCCATTTTGGGGTTCCAGTACCGCGTCTGGTGACCAAAGTGAACACCTGCTTCAAGCATTTGACGCATGGTTACAATCGACATTCAAAAAACTCCTGATCTTGTTGGGAGACGGAACAAGTGCCGCCTCGTTGGGTTGAGCCTCCACCTGCCCCATCCGGCGACCTTAGGGGACGATAAGTTCCCCTTGGGCACCCCGCAAGATGTGACGGCAAGTGTGTGATGTTGCCAAATTAAGCAGACCTTTATACCATGAACCGATAAATTCAACAATCCACGCAACTGTTTTTGCCTTTCGGCGAGAGAAGTCGGCGAACAACACGTAACGTAACCATGAGCATTACCATCAAAACACCTGTAGAAATCGAAAAAATGCGAGTGGCTGGCCGCCTTGCCGCCGAAGTTTTGGATATGATTGAAGAACACGTCGTACCAGGCATCAGCACCGAAGAGTTGGATCGCATCTGCCATGAGTACATGGTAGAAAAGCAAAAGGTCGTCCCGGCACCTTTAAATTACCGTGGGTTCCCAAAGTCCATTTGCACTTCGGTGAACCATCAGGTCTGCCATGGAATTCCAAGCCCGAAAAAGCTCAAGAACGGCGATATCGTCAATATCGACATTACGGTCATCAAAGACTCCTACCATGGCGACACCAGCAAAATGTTTTTCGTGGGCGAAGCAACGATCAAAGCCAAGCGTCTGGTGAAAGTCACCCAGGAATGCCTATACTTGGGAATCAAAGAAGTCGCACCGGGGGCACATTTAGGCGATATCGGCCACGCCATTCAGAAATATGCCGAGTCCAACGGATTTTCGGTGGTGCAAGAATTTTGCGGCCACGGCATCGGACGGAACTTTCACGAGGATCCCCAAGTCCTGCACTATGGAAAGCCGGGGGCAGGCGAAGAAATCAAAGCGGGGATGATCTTTACCATTGAGCCCATGATTAACCAAGGCAAGCGTTATGTTAAAGTCTTGCCTGACGGATGGACCGCCGTCACCAAGGATCATAGCCTGTCCGCCCAATTCGAGCACACCATCCTAGTGACGCCCGTTGGTTATGAAATTTTGACCCTACGCCAGGAAGAATCGTTTGAATAGCCTAACTTCGGCTTCGCCATCTCAGTCCGCAAAATTTAATGGTTTTTCCCATGCCGTGAGCATCAAAGACCACAAGCAGCGCATACAGGCCCACACTGCCGAACTGGTCCAACGATTCCAAGCGGAAGAACCTATAGCGAACCTAATTCGCGACCGGGCAGACTTCATCGATGGCTTGCTAGTCGCCGCCTGGCACAACTTGGTCGGCGAATTTGCGGACACCCACGCCTTGGTTGCCGTAGGTGGCTATGGTCGCCGTGAATTGCACCCCTATTCCGACATTGACATTCTATTCCTGCTCAACGAACAAGGGCATGAAGGCGATTGGGCTGGCGAACAACCCTATGAGCAAGCCGTCACAAGCTTTTTCCAATTCTTGATGGATATCGGGCTTACGGTCGGATACAGCGTCCGCACGCTGATCGAATGCCTAGACGCTGCCCGAAACGACCAAACCATTATCACAAACCTGATGGAAGCTCGCTATTTGGCCGGGTCAAATCAACTTTTTGACGCACTCATGGCTAGGATAGGACCAGAGCATATTTGGCCCATCAACCAGTTCTTTAACGTCAAAATTGAGGAGCAACAAGCCCGATACGCCAAGTACCACGACACCGCCTACAACTTGGAACCCAACGTCAAGGAGGGCCCTGGTGGATTGCGGGACATCCAGATCATCGGCTGGATAGTCAAGCGCCTTCACAAGTCATCCGACCTACGCGACCTGATCGTCCAAGGTTGGCTGACCGAAGAGGAATTCACCGAACTTATGAACGCCCAGGAATACCTCTGGCGCGTCCGCTTCGCCTTGCATACGTTGACCGGGCGTCGAGAAGACCGGCTTTTATTCGACTACCAGAGGGAATTGGCCAGCAACTTCGGCTACAGCGGAGACGAACCAAACGCTGCGGTCGAACAGTTCATGCAAGGCTATTTCCGCGTCGTTGTTGGGCTTGAGCGCCTGAATGAAATGGTGATGCAACTGTTCGCCGAAATCATACTGCACAACAATCAAGAACCTCTAGTCATACCACTCAGTCCGTCCTTCCAATCAGTCAACAACTACATCGAAGCCAGACACTCACGGGTATTCAAGGACAACCCCTTGGCTTTATTGGAAATATTCCTTATTTTGCAGCAGAACACCGAATTGCAAGGCATCCGTGCAGCGACAGTCAGGCTAATCCGCCAGCATCTTAGCCAAATTGATGACAACTTCCGTAACAACCCCAAGGCTTGTGGCCTGTTTATGGAAATCCTCCGAAAACCCGGCGGTGTCACTCACCAATTGCGCCGGATGAACCGCTATGGCATATTGGCTGCTTATCTGCCTGCTTTCGCCAACGTGGTGGGCAGGATGCAGTACGATTTGTTCCACGTTTACACGGTGGACGAGCATACCATGTTCGTGATACGCAACCTGCGGCGATTCACCCTCGACAGATACCGCAATGAACATCCGTTCTGCAACGAAATCTTCCCTCTCATCGAAAAACCAGAGTTACTTTACATCGCGGCCCTGATGCACGACATAGCCAAGGGCAGCGGCGGCGACCACTCTGAAATAGGCGAAAAAATCGCCCGCAGCTTCTGCCAACGCCACGGATTGGACCACCGTGACACCGAATTGGTGCAATGGCTGGTGCGCCACCACCTGCTGATGTCGATGACCGCTCAGCGCAAGGATATCAGCGACCCTGAAATCATCCATGAATTTGCAACCCTAGTCGGGGACCCCGACCGCTTGAACTGCCTGTATCTGCTCACCGTGGCTGATATCCGTGCAACCAACCCCAGCCTATGGAACATTTGGAAAAGCGCATTGCTGCAAGAACTGTTCGTCTCCACGCGCCGAGCCTTCCGCAGTGGGTTGGAAAAACCCGCCGACATGAGAGGCAGGGTCCGTTCGACTAAAGCGGACACACTAAAATTGCTTATTCGCCTAGGGATGACGGCAGATGCCGTCGAACAAATCTGGGGCATGATTTCCGACGATTACTTTATGCGTTGCCAACCAGGGGAAATCGCCTGGCACACCCTTGCCATCGCAACTTGCGGACCCGACGAATTGCCTTTGGTCTTGCTGCGCCCCACCAGCCAGCGCGGCAGCGCGGAAGTTTTCATCCACGCCCGCAACCAAGACTTCATCTTTGCGCATAGCACTGCCGTGTTGGACCAACTCGGGTTGACTATTCTCGATGCCAAAATCATCACCTCAGCCAACGGCTATGTACTGAACAGCTACCATGTGCTTCAACAAGCTGGCGAGCCTATCACGGACCAGCGCCAGCAAATCGAAATTTGTTCGCGCCTCCGGCAGTGCCTGCTTAATATAACCGTTGCACCGATCCAAGTGCAAAGAAGGGAGCCGCGTCAAGCCCGGCATTTTTCGGTGCCCACTCAAGTGTATTTCCATGTCGATCCTCAAAACAGGGATACCATTGTGGAATTGATCGCCACTGACCGGCCTGGTCTGCTTTCCAAAGTCGGCCAAGCTTTCGGCAAGGCGGGTGTCCGCCTACGCGATGCCCGAATATCCACCATCGGTTCCCGTGCCGAGGACATTTTCCGGGTCACTGACACAAAAGACCAACCGCTAACGGACGACACACTCAAGGTTCAGTTGCGCAACGCACTAATCGAATTCGTAGGGGAAAGTTGAACCGAACATCTATTAACAAACCATTTTGGAGAAAATTATGAGCCTTGCAGACCCTATACTGGAAAACTGGTATAAAGATGCCGACGCTGACCGCATATTCCGTGTCGTAGCCATAGATGTCGATAATGACTCCATCGAGGTGCAGTACCTCAATGGCGACCTCGGGGAATATGAAACCGCAACTTGGGAAGACTCCTCCTTTTATCCAATCGAACCCCCGGAAGACTGGAGCGCACCTTTTGACCATGTTGAAATAGACGACATGGGATATTCCGACCCTGATCGGCATGGTCGGGATTTAGACGATATGTCCTTAGAAGACATTTTGGATGATGAAGAACACGAAGAATAAATATAGGATTATAACATGAGAAGTTTAATATTTATCATTACCCTATTCACCTTTGCAACCGCGTATACTGAAACTGCCTCTCGCGAACCAAGTGTCAAGGTATTGAAGTACCGGGGTGCAATCCAATGCGATCAAAAATCTGGTACCCCGCCGGAAATTATGCGCAACGAACTGGTAAAAGCCGGTATAGAGGTTATTTCCGTCGCTTGCGGCGAAGATGGCAGAATGCACCCGATGCTGTGTGGTACGCCTACCGGGGCAATCAACATTTTTGAAATTCCGCAAAAAAATGCCGCGCAAGCGTTTAAGTTGGGATTTGCCAAATTGGATAGCTCGTCCGGCGCAAGGGAAACTCCATGCCCAGCGCAATTAACACAATAAAATGACAACCGACGATATTTTCAAGGCCATTGCGCAGCAAATTAGAGAGGCCACAGGCAAGGCATTTGCCCTGCATAAGGGGGTTTCAGTCGGTGGCGGATGCATTAACTCTGCCTACCGACTGGAAGGCGATAGAGGGGCCTATTTCATCAAAATTAACCTGAAAGAACAGTTGCCCATGTTCGAAGCCGAAGCCATCGGTTTGCATGAGCTCGCAGCAACCGGGACGGTACGAGTGCCTTTGCCGATCTGTCATGGCGTTTGCGGTGACAAGTCGTATCTAGCATTGGAATACTTGGAGTTACGCCCTACGGAAGGAACCTGCGACCGCCTACTTGGACAAAAGCTCGCAGCCATGCATAAAATTACCCAAGCTTATTTCGGTTGGCATCGGGACAACACTATAGGCTCCACCCGGCAACCCAATACCCGACTCTCGGATTGGATCGAATTCTTCGCCCGGCATCGCTTAGGATTCCAATTAAAGCTGGCTGAAACCCACGGGTTTGGTGGAAAGCTGCAACGGGAAGGCGAAAAACTAATGGATTGCCTGCCGGCTTTTTTTGCCACTTACACCCCAAAACTATCATTATTGCATGGAGATTTATGGGGGGGAAATTACGCAGCAGACAATACCGGGCAACCTGTAATTTTCGACCCGGCCTGCTATTATGGCGACCGCGAGGCAGATATAGCCATGACTGAGCTTTTTGGCGGGTTCGGCAGAGAATTTAAGCTAGCCTATAGTAATGCCTATCCACTGGATGAGGGATACCAAACCCGCAAAACGCTTTATAACCTATATCACATCATCAATCATCTTAATCTTTTTGGCGGCGGTTATCTCGTCCAAGCCGAAAATATGATATCCCGGCTTCTGGCCGAAATAACTTGAAAGCGATGCTCCCTCCATGCCACAAAATGATTTATTACCCGCTATTTTAGAGGCTTTCGCGCTTCCGCCGGGGCCGTCGATTGCCCTGCTAATTTTTGCCTTGCTTTCGCGTCGTCCGGGTTCACGCAGGCTTTTCCTGATTCTGGGTTTGGTCAGCTTATACTTGTGCAGTATTCCCGTCACTTCCAATTGGCTGATGGGCCGTCTGGAGGTTTTCCCTCCCGTTTCACTGGAAAAGATTGCCGCCGAAGCTATCGTGGTACTGGGTTCTGACCGTCATCGTGAGGCCAAAGAATACGGCGGCGGCGACACCATGAATGGTTCGGGCTTGGAAAGGCTGCGCTACGCAGCTAGGTTGGGCAAAACGACTGGCTTGCCAATTTTGACCAGTGGCGGGTTAGCCCGTCAAGATGACGAAACGCCTGAAGCTGAATTGATGGGCGCGGCACTGAAAGAATTCGGCTTGGAGGCGCGATGGCTGGAAGGCAACAGTCGAAACACCTACGAAAACGCCATGAATTCGAGCCGGATATTAAAGGGGATGGGGATTGGCGAAATTGTGCTGGTTACCCATGGCTTTCACATGCAACGGGCGGTGGAGGCATTCGAGAAAGCGGGAATGCGGGTCATCCCAGCACCGACTGGAATGACGGAGCCACTGCCAAAATCGATCAGCCATCGCTTTTTGCCCAGTGCGTCCGCGTTGCAAACGACCTGCTTGGCTTGGCATGAATTGCTGGGCAGATGGTGGTATCACTATCGGTATTACAATAGCGCTAGTGGCTAACCCCCAGCAATACTCATTTCGAGCCAAAGCCCAAGGGCGCAATAGCGAAGCGTATTGCGCCGCATGATTAAACTTTGCATTCGGCGCAATACGCCGAGTACCGCTATTGCGCCCTTGGCCCTAAGTTCTTGAATGCCTTGTGCCTGTCTTGGAAGAGTATTGACAAAACTACTGATAGTCAGTACAAATAAACATGCAAGATAATTTATTTGAATGGGACGATACCAAAGCCGCTATAAATTGGCGCAATCACGGCGTAGCCTTTTCTTATGCGGTTAAAGCGTTTCGTGACCTTTTCGCGGTTGAATGGATAGATGACCGCGAAAATTACGACGAAGAGCGGGTAAACTTACTCGGCATGTGTAATGGCGTTCTTCTCCATGTGACATACACGGAGCGTGGTGACCGCATTAGACTCATATCGGCCAGACGGGCAGAAAAACATGAACAAAACTATTACTACAGCGAAAATTCTATCTAATGGATCAATTGTTGAGGTGTTGGATGATGGGGACGAACGCCCATTCACAGATACGCCTATGCGCTCTATGACCAACGAAGAAATACATACAGCGGCAAAAGCTGATTTTGACGCACGACCCATGACAAAAGACGAATTACAAACCGCGCGGCGTGTTCCCCGTGTCAGAACCATGCGCCGCGCTTTGGGTATCACGCAAGAAGAGTTTGCGGCGCGGTATCATGTACCGCTTGGAACTTTACGCGATTGGGAGCAAGGGCGTACAGAACCCGATCAACCAGCACGGGCATATTTAACAGTTATCGCCCACGACCCAGAAGGCGTGTGGCGTGCGCTACAACACGCCAAGCCAACCTAGAAAACAAAAATAGCAATAACGAACTGACTAAAAAAACGAAGGTTTATTAGGCAAAAAAGAAGCCCATAAAATCAACGTTTTGCGCGTCCAAAAATTTCATCTAAGAACGGTGGCATGGAATGCGATGGGGTGGGGTGGGGTGGGGTGGGGCTTGGACACTGAGCGGCTTACGCCTTGTGGGTTGTTTTCAGGACGTGTTACAGTGGTAATGGTAGCTACATTCGAGACACATTATGCTAAATTCGATCAAAACCACCGATGTCAGGACACGCATTGAGCCAGAGTTAAAAGAAGCCGCTTCCATGCTTCTGGCCGAATGCGGACTGAGCATGAGCGACGGCATTCGCTTATTTTTAAGGCAGGTTGTCACGCAACGCGGTTTGCCATTTGAGGTGAAAGCGCCGAATGCAACGACCATTGCAGCTATGGAAGAGGCCCGGTCGATAACGCAAGCCCGTTTCCATACCGCCCAAGAACTGCTTGATGACCTCGAAAAAAACGGCAGCGCAAAAACGAACTAAAGCACCTCGCAACAGCGGCATTTTATGCCTTTATCAACATCAGTAAGGAACTGTCTAAAAGTAGATTGCCGCCATGAAAAATGTGGGCTGTGAATACATCTTCACTGACATTGCCAGCGGCACGGCCAGTCAGTGGACAGAACTGATCCACTGCCTTGACTCGCTACGGGCGGTGCAGTCTACCAAGCCAATAACCCGGTTTGCGCCGATGTGGGGCAATAACCAAAACCTCAACCTCGTCGCCCACTTGCCGGAAAAGGATATTGTAAGGGAATCCAACGATGCGACAGCGACGAATATCAGGAGGGAATTCTATCTTATAGCTTTGCGGAGTATGACAAATTTTAGACATGGCCGCATCAAAAGCGACAAGATACCGTACACCAAGCCCAGGTCGTTGGGATTCGTAATAAGCTACATGCTCAAGGTGTTCGGCTCTCGCTGCTGGGTTGAAGAAATAGCTCATTTGAGAAGTGCTAGAGCCTCCCGCCTGACTTCATCCGCAGGGACACGCTGAACTAATCCTTGATCTATTTCGGCAGCGCGGCGGGCTGCTTCTTGAAACCACCATTGCTCGGTCTCTTCTTCCGATAAGCCATCAAGGCTGACCAGCAATTGTTCGGCGAGTTGCGCACGTTCTTGCGCACACAGGGATAGTGCTTCGTTACGAAGGGTTTCAATGTTCATAATAATGTTCTCTTCAAACTTTTGCCATCACTTGCGCTTTTACGTTGCGTCGTTGCGCCGTTGCGTGAGACCTTCTTTTGCCTTTCTCGCAATGCGGCATGTCACTCAATCGGCAAAGATTTTTGTCTCACGCAACGGCGCAAAGACGCAACGTTAAGAGCAAAACAGAATCTACAAGACCCGCCAGCTTGCCATCCCCTTCGACAAGCTCCATGTAGCTTGGACGCTGCATGCATTCGGAGCAACCTTGTCCCTACGGTTTACGCCTAGTGGGAATTGCTGCCTACCAACGCGCGTAACCTCAGTTATTTAACTAACTCCAGTGTCCCTCAATGGGCATTTTGGAGGTTTCCGCTTTTCAAGGCAAGTCAAAAGACAATTTGTCCACGAAAAACACAAAAAGCACGAAAATATTCAATTCTCAGCACGTTCTACGGTGCTATTTAGTAGACGATATGCATGTTTTCAAGGTCAATCTGAGCTTGTTCTTGAAAACGCCGTTATCAAGGTAGTGGTCGTTGCCCGCGTATTTGTTCATCCCTGTGCCTCATGCTGATGTTGGCGATAACCTCGCTTATGGTGATTTCGCCATAGGCGGCGCGTTCAAGGTCGGTCACAACGTCAAGGGATGGCATTAGCCTTTCAAGCCTCTGTTGGGCAACGGCGTTCTTAACATCAAAGAGGTTTTGTTTGATTTCCTCGTCGTTTGGCATGGGTTCACTCTCGGTTGGTGGTTGCCACTGGCGGCGGTGCATGGTTCAATGATGAGGCAGGAAAAAACGGCAGTCAATCTTTTTGTCTAGTTTTCGGGTGTTTTGATGTCCCGCAAAGCCATTAAAATCAATGGGTTGTCTTTCACAAACTAGACAAAATGTCTCAAACTGTCCAATCCTTTCAAGTCGCCGTTTCACGCCCACGGCCTTTGTGTGAAAATTCAGTGCGGCACTTCCACACCATTTTCGGTCACGCCATCCTAAAACAAGGAAATAATTCATGAAATACGTTATCGCAACATCTCTGTTAATTGCTCTATTGGTAACAACTCCCGGTTATGCAGCGGAAAAAGCCAGCGAACAACGATTAGATGAAATAGCACAGCGTGGCTCTCATGTGATGCCTTTTAATTTAGAACAAACCACACATGTTTTTTCAAAAACAGCGACAGGAGGTGAGCAACGGGTCATTGTCAAAGATCCAGCCAACGTCGAGCAAATTAAACTAATACGCGAACATTTAACAAAGATCTCCATTGAATTTCAGCACGGTGATTTCTCAAATCCAGCGAAAATTCATGGTGACACCATGCCCGGTTTAGACGAATTGCGTAAGGCAAAGCCAAATCAAATTACTATTTTATATAAAGAATTACCTAACGGAGCAGAAATTAGTTATTCAACTGAAGTACCAGTCCTTATAAATGCTATTCATAAATGGTTTAACGCTCAGTTAAGCGATCATGCTCGTCATGCCGTTCCAGGACATCCAAATCATCAAATGCACAAATGACAAAATCGCGTAAGCCGCCTCCATATTCTAATATGACTCAACGCACCATTTCGTTTCCCGTTAGCGGCATGCACTGTGCAGGTTGTGAGGCGGTTATCAGCACTGCGGTGAAGGAATTACCAGGGATCGGAGCGGTTAACGCAGCGCAAGGGCGCAATAGCGAAGCGTATTGCGCCGCATGATTAAACTTTGCATTCGGCGCAATACGCGGAGTACCGCTATTGCGCCCTTGGTCTGCAACCGAAAACATGAAACTACGAGTTGGCATGTTACCTGAGTCAAGCGTTTGCACAACAAACTGGTTACCGTCCATGGCCTGGACTTCGGCATCCATGCCGAAATGACGGGCCTTTTCAACACTTCTGTGTATAACGTTGAAAGCAGGGGCTTGGGAACGAGCAACAAGGAAGTTATTTTCGACCATATCCTAACCACTAGCCACTGCTAGTTCGGCGGCACCATCGGTTTAAGCTCTTTGACATCCGCTGCGTAGGCTTTCAGTTCTTGTGGCGACATGCCGACTAGCCCTTTGGCTAGCAGGTATCCATTTGGCCCCGAAGCTTTCTCGCTAGTGAATTCAGCGAGGTAGTTTCTAAAACCGGGCAATCTGTCTACATGCGCTTTTTTCACATAAAAAAACAAGGGGCGGGCGATTGCATAATTCTGCGAGGCAATGCTTTCATAGCTTGGAGCCACCCCTTCCAGTTTTGCCGCCTTTAAATGGGAGGCGTTTTCTTTCAGTCGGTTAAAATTGATAATGCCAACGGAATCCAAGTTGTCATCCAGCCGGGACGGTATCAACTCCCCAGATTCCTGGGTATAAACCCCGTCCTCACGGAAATTATGGCAATTTCTATAGTATTCCTTCTCATTTTTGGTTCTCATCGCACGTAGCCAAGGGAAGATGTTGCAACCCGATTCTAACACGGCCTCGGAAAAGACTTCGCTGCTCCCTGAATTGAACGGAGGGCCATACACGTCGATTTTCACGTCCGGCAAGCTAGGGTTGACCTGTTTCCAAGTTTTGTAGGGGTTGGGAATCAGCTTGTCACAGGTTTCTTTGCAGACGGTATCCGGCACCGATTTGGCCAAGGCTAGGTAAAGATCCTTCCTAGTCAATTCCATCGGCTTGGCCTTTTTGCTACTGGCGATCACTATTCCGTCATATCCAATTTTAACTTCCACAATGTCGCCTACCCCATTCTTCTGGCAAGTCGTGAATTCCGATTTCTTGATCGGTCGGGAGGCATCTATGATATCCGGGTAATCCATGCCCGTTCCTTCACAAAACATCGTAAAGCCACCACTGGTCCCATTGGATTCGAGCAAAGGGTGTTTGAACTTGGCACTTTTTGCAATTCTACTGGCCACTTCTTCTGAGAACGGTGCTATGGTGGTTGACCCAACAATGTACAAGTAATTCCTCGGTCCATCGGCCAGTGCAGTACCGGCAATTAACAGGGTGGACAGCATGGCCGCAGCCGCACCGGGCAAAAGTCTTTTGTTCATCAGTTTTTCCTCATATTTAGAAAATCCCCCTCAATCCCCCTTTTCCAAAGGGGGAAGCAATAATGACCCCCTTTTTCAAAAAGCGGGCGCTAATAACGACAAACCCGCTACTTGAGCGGGTTTGCGTTTATTAAAGCTTAATCGGCGGGTTCATCCGCCAAAGATTGACGGGTTATTCGCCAATCCAAACCAACTCGACGCGGCGGTTCTTGACCCGGCCCGCTTCGGTGGAGTTGTCGGCTACCGGATATGCGGTACCGAATCCTTTGGCGACCAGCTTATTGGCGACACCCTTAGACTTCAGGTAATCAGCCACCGATTGCGAGCGGCGCTCGGACAGACGCTGGTTGTGGGCTTCTTGCTCTACCTTTTCCAAGCTGGCGTGGCCTCTGACTTCGATGGTTTTCTTCAACGGATAGACGCTCAGGTCGCCGGCCACCTTGGTTAGAATGGACTTGGCGGTTTCCGTCAATTCGGGGGAGTCAAACAAGAAATTGACGCCTTTCAACTCAATGCGGATTGGGCAACCATATTCATCAACCTTGGTTCCCTTGGCGGTGCCTGGGCACTTGTCGTCGCAATCGTTGACACCGTCATGGTCGCTGTCGCGTGTGGAGCAATCGGCAACTACCGGGGCTACAACTGGCGCCATTCTCTGTGGCTTGTCACCGAACGGAACGACGAAACCCACATTGACTAGCAGGTCGTTGAACACGTCGGGTCTTCTATTGTTATAGAAACCATTTCCATTGAATACGTTGCCATAAAAATGGTCGTTGGCGGCGTTGCTTGGCGAAGTGTCCAAACGGTAACGCACGTCGGCACGCAATAGGAAGTTGTCCAACACTTCGTAGGTGGCACCTACACCTGTTTCAAAGATGAACGATGCGGTGGACCCACCCGGAAGGTTCCCATTACCCGTAGTCGACCCGATAAAATTGCGCGTACCCCCTGGGAAACGCAGACTGGTGTTCATGCCGCCTACGCCAGCAACAACATACGGGGAGAAGGCATCGCGGAAAAAGAAGTATTGCACGTCTATCGTACCGCCGGTGAAGTCGGCGTTATAGCGGGACATATCCTGATTCGCTGGCCCCAACACAGTGTTTGGCCTGCCACTGAATGACTGCCAGAAACCCTTTACTTCGACGTTAAAGTTTTCATTGAGTATCTTGCCGATCCCCAAGCCCCCGCCCCATCCGTCAAATGAGTTTCGGTCACCCCCCCCATGGACATAAGTTCCGAAGGGCGCGGCATAGAACCGATCATCCAGAAATTCATCAGCCGCCTGTGCGGTGGTGAATGCCGCAAGCCCGGTTAAGGCCAATGCAAAAAAATGTTTTCTATTCATGCTCGTGCTCCTGTAACGAAATAGCAACAATATTTAACGCAAATAACAACAGTCTGAATGATATAGCGATTAGGCCGACATTGCAAACCCCTTGTGACAATTTATCTGCAAAAAAAAGAATTAAACTATCTTCTTCAATCGCTTAAAATGCTCAAGACTGCATCCTTAACAAGCGCTTTTCAGGAAATCTACAGCTAAAACAACTTCCTACGCCTAGGACACTGGTGACCTTCAGTTCCCCCTCATGTCGAGTCATCACATGCTTGACTATCGCCAAACCCAATCCTATCCCTTTGTTGCCGTCGCGTTTTCCCGGTTCCGCCCGGTAAAAACGTTCGGTCAGGCGGGGCAGGTGTTCTGCTGCGATTCCAGGACCGTTGTCTTCGACCTCTAGCACGGCGCCGCCTGCTTCATCACGCCAACGCACAGATATAATCCCGTTGCCTTGAGTATATTTTAATGCATTTAGGACCAAATTGGATAATGCGCTGCGCAATTCCGACTCGGCCCCCAGCAAATCGGCGCTGGACTCCAAGTAAACATTTAGGATTTGTCCGCCTTCGGTCAATAGGCGTGCCTCGTCGCAAACGCTGTTGACAAACATCGCGCTGCCCACCTTTTTGCTTGGCGCCAATGTCCCCGTTTCAAGCTTGGTCAGTGAAAGCAGCCCGTCAATCAGTCTTTGCATCCTTGTGGTTTGTTCGTCCATGCGGCGGATGATCTTTTGATAGTGCATGGGCAATTCATCCCCGGCGTCTCCAAGGGTCTCCAAGTAACCCCTTAATACCGTGAGCGGGGTGCGCAACTCATGGGAGACATTAGAAACGAAATCGCTACGCACCTTTTCCATGAAACGGACGCGAGTGACATCCTGTGCGATTAACAACCGCAAATCTCCACCATAGGACACTATGCGTATTTCCAATTGCCCCTTGTCCAGCACCGGGGAAGGAATGTTCACCGTGGCTTCGTAATTTGATCCGCCCAAGAATTCGCCAAACTTGGGATTGCGTAACAAATTGCCAATTTGCTGGCCAATATCGCCTTTGCGCAATCCTAACAACCGTTCTGCAGCCTCATTGAACCAGTCTATTTCATCCCCCGGACCCAGCACTACGGTGGCATCGGGAAGCGCCGCCGTTGCCGTGCGAAAACGCTCCAGCATGGCAAGAAGCCGTTTTTTACGGCTTTTGTTGCGGCGGCGTAAGCGATAGATGAGATAGTAGATTTCATCCCAGATGCCGCTGCTTTGCGGAATCTTACCGCCATTGCGCAACCACTGCGCGATCCGGTTGATGTAATAAATATGCCGGATTAGGTAGGCCACGACACAGAGGAACAAGCTAAAAAAATAAAATCCGGTGACTTTGCCAACGGACAGACCGGCAATGGCGATCACCAGTAGCCAGAAAAACTCTGAGCGCCAAGAGCTACCCATTAAATCCATAGTGTCAGGGGGTATCTGAAAAGCGGTAACCAAAACCACGCACGGTCTGGATCAATTCCTCGCGTTTGTGTTCGGCTAGAATCTTGCGCAAACGCCGGATATGCACATCCACCGTGCGCTCCTCTATGTAAGTGCTGCGCCCCCAAACCTGGTCGAGTAACTGAGTGCGGCTATAAACTCTTCCTGGATGGGTCAGGAAGAACTCGAGCAGCCGGTATTCGGTGGGGCTCACTGCAAGTTCGACTCCCCCTATGCTGACGCGATGCTGTTCAATGTCGAGCGAGATTCCTCCCATTTCGATTTTTCCGCCCTTGCTGAATTTACCAGTCCGCCGCAACACGGCACGGATGCGGGCAACAAGTTCGCGTGGCGAAAAGGGCTTGGTGATATAGTCGTCTGCACCGACATCAAGCCCCCGGACCTTGTCTTCCTCCTCGCCTCGCGCGGTAACCAATATTATCGGTATCTCACCATAGGCATCACCCTTTTTCAAGCGCCTTGCCCATTCCACACCGCTGATGCCAGGGAGCATCCAGTCCAAAAGGATAAGGTCAGGCGTGATATCTTCCAGCAGTACCGTTGCCATCTGCGCGTCAGCCGCCGCATGAACGGTAAAGTCCGCCTGCTCTAACACCATCGTTAGCATCTCGCGAATTGCCTCTTCATCCTCCACCACGAGTACATTGATTTCGGGCATTTTTGATTCTCATAGTAAAACTAAAGCTTCGATGTTATGACGATTTTGTTACATCCGGGTTAAAATGCCACATGATTAGCAAGTTGTTCAGCTAAACCAAAAACACCGTCCGGCGTAGGGGGCGGGTTAGGTGCGCTCCGGCTAAACTTGCCGCCTGCTTTGGCCTGATGCGCACCGTAACCCGCCAAGCAGCCCCCTTTGTCGGGTTACGGCGCACATGGCAGGGGCGACCGGCCGGTCACCCTTACTTGTGTGTTCGCCTAAGCCGACCTACGCGCCATTGCCAAAATGAGAATTGCTGCAAACCGGACAGTTTTATGATTTTTTGCCTTACCACTTGGTAAACTAACACTCTTTAATTCGAGCGACACCAAACTTAACGACTTGTGGTACAAAATAATGCGCGAATCCACGCCAAAGACAGTATATCTTAAAGACTATGCACAGCCGGAATATATTGTAGGTCAAATAGATCTGACTTTTACGCTGAGCGAAGAGGAAACTTGCGTCACTTCGCGTCTGACATTGCAAAAAAACCGGGCCAGTCCCAATGACAATGCACCGTTGGTGTTGGATGGAGAGGAATTAACACTGGAGTCTGTAAAAATCAACGGACAGACACTGGCGGAAAGCCTGTATGAAGTCTCGCCCGTAAGCCTGACCATTCCCGCAGCACCCAAAGTGGAAGTGTTCACCTTGGAAATCCAAACCCGCGTCAACCCTAAAGCCAACACTGCATTGGATGGGCTCTATCTGTCGAAAGGCATGCTGTGCACACAATGCGAGGCCCAAGGTTTCCGCAGAATCACCTATTACCCGGATCGCCCGGACGTGATGGCGAAATTTTCTGTACTACTCATCGGTGACAAATCACGCTACCCTGTGATGTTGTCAAACGGAAATAAAATTGCCGTTGGAGAACTGAAAAACAACCGCCATTGGGTAAAATGGGAAGATCCCTTTCCCAAACCCAGCTATTTGTTTGCCTTGGTGGCAGGGCAGTTAGAATGCGTCGAGGATACCTATACGACTGCATCGGGGAGGAAAGCTAAGTTGCAGATTTTCGTGGAACACCATGACGTTGACAAATGCGGCCACGCCATGCAATCGCTTAAACATGCCATGGCCTGGGACGAAACAATCTACGGGCGGGAATATGATCTTGACTTGTATATGATCGTTGCCGTGAGCCACTTCAACATGGGAGCGATGGAAAACAAAGGGCTTAACCTATTCAATACCAAATATGTTTTGGCCCGACCTGACACCGCCACTGATGACGATTATGAAAATGTCGAGGGTGTCATCGCCCATGAGTATTTTCACAATTGGACAGGCAACCGCATTACCTGCCGCGACTGGTTCCAATTGAGCCTTAAAGAGGGGTTGACCGTATTCCGCGACCAGGAGTTCACCGCCGACCGCACCTCCAAGCCAGTCAAGCGAATTAACGATGTGGATGTCCTGCGCACCCGACAGTTTGCCGAGGATTCAGGCCCCATGGCACATCCCGTGCGTCCTGACTCCTACATCGAGATCAATAATTTTTATACCTTGACAGTCTATGAAAAGGGTGCGGAAGTTGTGCGTATGATACAGACTCTGCTCGGCAAGGAAGGGTTTCGCAAAGGCATGGATAACTATTTCCATCTCTATGACGGCCAAGCCGTGACATGCGACGATTTCGTCCACGCCATGGAAGAAGCAAATGGCATTGATCTAGGCCAATTTCGCCTCTGGTATAGCCAAGCAGGCACACCGGATTTGTTTATTGATAGTGAATATAACGCAGTAAAACACTGCCTTGATTTAAAAGTCAGGCAAAGCTGTCCGACTACGCCGGGGCAATCCGTCAAGCTACCCCTGCACATTCCCTTGGCCTTAGGGTTGATTGGGGGGGATGGCTTGGATTGTCCTCTACAGCTTGAGGGTGAATCAGAGCCAAGAGCCACAACCCGCGTCTTAGAGATAAAAGATTCCCAGCAACATTTCCGCTTCATCAACCTGCCTGACAAACCGGTGGTTTCTGCACTACGTGGGTTTTCGTCCCCGGTTCGCTTGCATCTTAACTATAGCTATGACGAATTGGCCTTCCTGCTAGCCCATGACAGTGACCCATTCAACCGCTGGGATGCGGGGCAGACCCTTGCCAATCGCATTGTCCACAATCTGGTTGAGCAAATCGCAGCAGGCATGCACCCGATTAAACCCACCCCCCATTTGGTTGAAGCCTATCGCGTGGTGCTGGCCCAAAAATGGGACGATCTGTCCTACCTGGCACTGTTGCTTACCCTGCCCTCCGAGGAATATGCCAGCGCGTTAATGAAGGTCATCGACCCGGATGCGATGCATATGGCGTTACGAAATCTTGAGCATGATGTAGCGACAAACTTGAAAAACGAGCTTCTAGCCCTCTACGAAAACAACCACAGGGATGAATCGGGAAACTTTGAAGCCGCTGCGATTGGACGGCGGAGGCTGAAAAATCTCTGCCTTAGGTTTCTGTCCTCGCTGGATACGGAAGCGATGCATGAACTTTGCGTGCGCCAGTTTCGAGAAGCGCGTAACATGACCGACCAAATCGGCGCATTATCTTGCATAGTCGACAGCCATAACCCTGAAAAGAAAAAATGCTTAGATGCTTTCTACAATCAATGGGAAAAAGAGGATCTGGTCATCGACAAATGGTTCAGGTTGCAGGCATCCTGCCATTTGCCTGGGGCTTTGGCCGCAGTGCAAACCCTGCTGACACACCCCGCCTTTGAACTGGATAGCCCCAACCGGGTGCGGTCTGTGATTGGCGCATTCACTCAGCATAACCCAGTCCACTTCCATTCCCGTGATGGGGATGGCTACCGTTTTCTTGGCGATCATGCCATCGCTCTCGACGGCATAAACCCGCAAATAGCCGCACGCATGGTGGGGGCGCTGACCCATTGGCGGCGGTATGACGAAGGACGTCAAAATCTTATGCGGGAACAGTTGCACCGTATTGCCCAAAGCGCAGGAATTTCCACGGATGTATATGAAGTGGCAACCAAGAGTTTGGCGTAAAATTATTTCGCTCTTGCAGCGGCGGGAAGATGCCTTAAACTACCGCCAACATTTTAATTCCCCTTATAAACTGGAATAGACATGGCCAATAAGAAATCACCAAGTACAGAAACGCTGCAAAATAACACAAAGTCCCCGGATTTGGGGGGCAAAAAAGATGCGGACGCTAACGCAACGGCCGTGTCCGCGAGCAAACAAAGCGAGGTAAACAAGCCAACGGCCCCGGGTGTGACGGCAACTAAAGAAACTAAGCCCCCCGCATCACCCGCCGCAACAACCGAGGATGAAAAAACTTCCACCCCGTCGAAAATGCCAAAATTCCCTGCCGATACGGTACACGTGGCTGGCCCCACCTCTACTGTAGAGGCCAAACACGGGAATTCCCCGGCAAAACCGATACCGACGGACCCCCTTGCCAAAATTGATTTGCCTGCACAACCTCCAGTTGTGAAGCCATTGGCCAAAGATCCACTGGCTCTCCCCAACCAACAACGGCCCCTTCCATCTGAGGTCGATTTCGTAGCGGGCCTAGCCCCTTTGCCTACCGATACCAATGATGACGAAATCACGAAACGTGAGTTGCTTCGGGATGTGGAGGCTCAGTTTGAATTATTCCTTGGTGCAAACGAAGCGATTGAAGATGCGGTTGCCGCCCCATTGCCTGAGTCCGAGAGCAAGGTTGAACCAGCCGTTGAGCCGTCTTGGAACAATACAACCGAGTCTGAATCCGTGAACGAATACTATCATGCCCCGGAACCGGAACACAGGTATGAAGGCCCGTCCATACCTCATTTGTCAATCATACAGATTTCCCCCGAATTGTCCCCGGTTGCGAAAGTGGGCGGTTTGGCGGACGTGGTGTACGGGTTGTGCAACGAATTGGAGATTCGTGGCAACAGCGTCGAAATTATCCTGCCCAAATATGATTGCCTGCGTTATGACCAAATCTGGGGGTTATGCGAAACCTTCAAAGACCTTTGGGTGCCTTGGTTCGATGGATCGATTCACTGCACGGTGTATTTTGGCTTTGTCCATGGGCGGAAGTGTTTTTTCATCGAACCGCACTCACAGGATAATTTCTTCAATCGGGGTTCCGTCTATGGTTTCAAAGACGATGTCATGCGCTTTGCATTCTTCACCCGTGCTGCCATGGAGTTCATCTGGAAATCGGGAAAGAATCCCGACATTATCCATTGCCATGATTGGCAGACGGCATTGGCACCCGTGTTTTTATTTGAGATTTACCAACATTTGGGAATGCGGCATCCAAGAGTCTGCTTTACCATTCACAACTTCAAGCATCAAGGAAGGACAGGAGGACAGATTTTGCAGGCTACCGGGTTGAACCGGCCAGAATACTACTATCACTACGACCGTCTCAGAGATAACCAAGTCCCGCAGGCCCTAAACCTGATGAAGGCCGGGGTGGTCTATTCCAATTTCATCACCACCGTATCCCCCCACCATGCGCTGGAAGCCAAGGACCAGGGCCAGGGGTTTGATCTTGAGCCAACCTTGCATATCCATCACCGCAAATTCGGCGGAGTAGTCAATGGTGTCGATTACTCGGTCTGGAATCCGGAAATCGACCCTCTGATTCCGGTGCATTACACTGTCGATAATATTGACGGAAAGTATGATGACAAACGGGCTTTGCGCCAACGGTTGATGTTATCCGACAACCAAAAACCCATTGTTGCCTTTGTCGGCCGGCTAGACCCACAAAAGGGGCTTGAACTGATTCGCCATGCCATCTTCTACACCTTGAGCAGGGGTGGGCAATTCGTGTTGCTAGGCTCCAGCCCCGAAGCCCAGATCAATAATTATTTCTGGAGCCTTAAACATCAACTCAATGACAATCCCGATTGCCATATTGAAATCGGCTTCAACGAGGAATTGTCCCATTTGATTTACGCTGGCGCCGACATGATGATCGTACCCAGCCGTTTTGAGCCTTGCGGTTTGGCACAATTGATCGCCATGCGTTACGGGACGGTTCCTGTCGTCCGTGAGGTTGGGGGGCTGGCAGACACTGTCATCGACAAGGATTTTTCTTGGCGGCCGCTGCATGAACGCAATGGCTTTGTGTTCAGGGACTACGACGAAGCGGGTTTGGAATCTGCCTTGGGCAGGGCGATCAGTTGCTATTACGAATTCCCCGAGCATTTCCGGGAAACGCTCAAAAACGCCATGCGTAGCGATTATTCATGGAAAAACCCTGGGCAGGATTATTTGAACATCTACGACTTCATTCGTGAGAAGTGAATTACCCCTACTTCCGCAAATCAAGGTAAAAACGTAGCCAACCGTTTATGGAGCGCCGACAGTCTTGTCGGCCTTCTTTCAGCAATCATCATTTTGGCAAATATTAACTGATGTTACGCACCGTACCATTGGATTTGAGCATTGTAGCCCGGATGGAGCCGCTTGCGGCGTAATCCGGGAGAATCTGGCTACAACCCGGATTGCGCCGCAAGCGGCTCCATCCGGGCTACGGCTTACACAACTGCGTAACATCAGATATTAATAAGGGCGGGTTCCAAACCCGCCCGGTTCTGTTCAAAATGAGAGTTGCTGGCCTTCTTTTGGCCTGTTTGCACATGGCTTGAACAAGTAATTACATGATATTAAAAACGCTGTATTCATGATCCAGAAACTAGAATTTGACCCCAAAGCTTGCATCATGATCGTGGGTTGTGGCGATATTGGCCTTAGGGTGGCTGCATTGGAACAAGCCTCGGGGCAAACTGTGGTGGCCTTGGCGCGATCAGAATCATCCGCTCATAATCTTTCCCAACACGGGATCAAATCCATCCAAGGTGACTTGGATCAACTGAAAACACTGTATGACCTACCCACCGAACTGACGGTGTTATATTATTTTGCCCCACCACCGGCGACAGGTGGGGACGACTCTAGGCTGGCGGCTTTTGTCAACGCCTTGGGCAAACAAGCCTTGCCACGCCGGGTGGTTTATATCAGCACCAGCGGAGTATACGGCGATTGCGGGGGCGAATGGGTGAACGAGGATAGTGCGGTCAGTCCTAGATCGGACCGGGCAAGGCGACGTGCGGCGGCGGAAAAGCATCTCGTTGAATGGTGTGCGGGGGAAGGGATGGAAAGCGTGATTCTTCGCGTTCCAGGCATCTACGGTCCCGGCAGGCTGCCCTCCGAACGCATCCGGCGGGCTGTTCCTGTGGTGCGATTGGAGGATTCGCCATGGAGCAACCGCATCCATGCGGATGATCTGGCGCAAGCGTGTTTCCTAGCGGGGCATCGTCGCGGCGCAGCAGGGATTTACAATATCAGCGACGGCAACCCGACTACAATGACGGATTATTTCAACCGGGTTGCGGATTTTCTCGGCCTGCCCCGCCCACCCGTCATTTCGATGGAAGAGGCCAAAAACACCCTTGGCCCAGGCATTTTGTCATTTCTGGAAGAGTCCAAACGCCTGGACAATAAACGAATGTTGGAAGAATTAGGCGTGGTTTTGCGCTATCCAAAC
Organism: Candidatus Methylumidiphilus alinenensis; assembly: GCA_003242955.1. Lineage (GTDB taxonomy): Bacteria > Pseudomonadota > Gammaproteobacteria > Methylococcales > Methylococcaceae > Methylumidiphilus > Methylumidiphilus alinenensis. The sequence continues at coordinate 6,875 of QJPH01000334.1, read as the reverse complement.
CTTGCCCTTGGTTTGCCTCATTGCGATTAAGTACGCCAAGGGTGGTCGGGCAGATCGGAAACCCCTATTTCCTCGGCCCCGGCTTTGGCAACCGCGTCGTCGTTTTCCACCGAACTGCCGCTGACCCCGATTGCGCCTATCAGCACACCTTCTTTGGTGACAATAGGGACACCCCCTGGAAAAGTGATCAGTCCGTCGTTGGAATGCTCAATTCCATAAAGTGGTCCGCCCGGTTGGGACAGTTGCCCAATTTGCCCGGTGCGCATGCCAAAAAAACACGCGGTTTTGGCTTTCTTGATGGCGATATCGACACTGCCCACCCACGCATCATCCATTCTGACAAATAGCTTCAAGTCTGCGCCTGAGTCCACCACCGCAATGCACATTTGCGTACCCAGTTCTTTTGCCTTCAGAATCGCAGCTTGCAACGCTTGTTCTGATTGTTCGTGTGTGACATGCATGAGGCTTCTCCAATTGGTTATAAGTTGTTCGGGAATTTCACGTTTGATATCTGACGTGTCAGTCAGATGTCCTGTTATTGGGTAATGGCTTCCTCCTGTGATTTCCATTGTTGCATATCGCCCACAAACCTGTCGATGAGTTTCCTTATAAAATCAAACCCGCCGTCACCAAAATACCCAGGACGGGAACCCCCCCTTCATTCCGCAGCTTTTCATTTTCAATGGCACTAATTTGCATTCCTGAACTGATTATAAGACTTTCCACATATTCCTGTTTATGGCTATAGCGCCCATGGATATTGAGTTTGAAACCCTCGTCACAGTCGCCTTTTTCCAAAGTAAAAACCAAATGCCCCCCCGGCCTCAGTGCGTTTTTGGCGGCTTGTATGAATGTACCCAATTCACCAAAATAAACTAAGGTATCGGCAGAGACGATCAGATCAAAATTAACCGGACGCTGCCCCAGATAGCGGACCAATTCCGCCGCAGTCAGTTCGTCATAAACCCCCCTGCCCTCCGCTTTGGCCAACATTTTGGGGGAAAGATCGACGCCGACCAAGCTCGCCGCGTAGGGACTTAACAACGGGCCGCAAAGCCCAGTCCCACAGCCTGCGTCCAATACCGCCAAATCCTTGCACGGGGTTGGATAGACTCGGCTCACTGCCTGCGCAACCAGATCCGGTGCCCGGTAATCCAAACGTTTAAGTACTTGGTCAAAACTGCCGGCAAAATCGTCGAAGGTTTGTTGCACGTAGTCATCCGAAGCGCGTTCAGGCACCAGTTCCCCGCCCTTAAAAGCGGCATAGGTATGTTTGGCGATGGCATTTTCGGGGTCGAATGCCAACCATTGCAATAATACCTTGGCGGCCTCATCAAAATCGCAGTCGAGATAGAGCGTACTCCACAGACCTATATAGGCATCTGCTTGATAAGGCTGCAGGGCGATGGATTGGCGGCAAGCCTCGGCGGACTTTTTCAAATCGCCCTGCAAGCGGAAGACGTTGCCAAGATTTTGAAAATAATCCGCCTTGGTTGGTTCCAGTTCAATGGCTTTTTGTATGACGGCTATGGCTTCTGCATATTCGCCTAGGTCCTTCAGCACAACGCCCCAATTATTCAGTGCCGCTGGGTGATTGGGCGAAAGCTCGATGACTTTGCGATAGGCATTGGTCGCCTTCTCCAAATCGCCAGTTTCTTTGTAGACATTTCCAAGATTATTATAGGCATCTGTATAATTTGGACTGACCATTATCGCCCGATTGATGGAAGCGATGGCCTCACCGCTACGGCCGCATTGATGGAACAACACGCCTAAGTAGTGGCAGGCATCGGGTTGGTTCGGAATGGATCGCAAAACCGAGCGATACATTTTCTCCGCTGCGGCCAAATTGCCTTCCTGATGCGTTTTAATGGCTTGGTTCAGCACATCGTATAAAAGGCTGCTGCTTCGCCCTTGGCGGTTTTGTTTTTCCAACGCTCGGCGTTGTTGGCGGTTCATGGTGATCCCTGGTTTATGACAACCGTCATATTATATACCGGGCAAATCCCCCTGCACCCCTTATTGAATGCTGAGGAATTAGATAGCCCGGTGGAGTAGGGGCGACCGTCCGGTCGCCCCTACGGCGTAATCCGGGAGAGCGTGAGTAAAAAACCCAGACTAAACTGCGGTTTATCCGGGCTACGGCCAGACCGACTCGGTTTTTAAAACCGAGTCGGTCTTGTTATCCAGCCCAATAATGCCAGTCGCCAACCGCTTCGAGCGTTTTCGGATCGGCGAGGAACAAAAAAAGGTCTCACGCAAAGGCGCAACGACGCAACGTTAAGAGCGAAACATTGTGAGATGTTGCTTGTTCCCACGCTCCAGCGCTCATCGTTATTCACAAGTGCCAACAAACTGGAAAACACCGTCATATCGGCATGGATGCCGATATCTAGGCCATGGACGGTAACCATCCGACAGTGCAAGTGCCTGATTCAGGCGACTTGCCAACCCGCAGTTTCCCGTCCGTGGATTGAAGGGCATCTGTTGTGCCTCAGTGTTGCCATCCCTGGACGCTGGATTTCGGCATCCCTGCCGAAAAGACGGGCCTCCAACACTTGTGTATAACGATGAGAGCCGGAACTTGGGAACCAGCCAAAAATCACGAAACCGGGGGGCGGCCCGGCCCTGTCCGCTCCGCGGCCGGGCCGCCCCCCGGTTTCGCGGCGCTCCGCGCCGGACCTGCTTGGCCTGGCTCACGACTGAACTCGGGCGCAACAAAAGCCAGTGTCGTAGTCGCGGTCGTCGGGGGCGAAGTTGCGACGGTACGCAGAACGGCAGTCCCTCGCGAGGTTGAACCAGGACCCGCCGCGAACCACACGGGCCGCGCCAGTGGGGCCAACCGGGTCAATCTGCGTTTCTTCGCTGTACTTCCTCTTGCCATCCTCGCACCACTCCCAGACATTGCCATGCATTTGATAAAGGCCAAAGGCATTGGGCTGGAACTTATCAACCGACACGGTACTTCCAGTGTCGCGGTTAAAATTGGCCTGTTGAGCCGAAATGGTAGTACCGAAGTAAAACGGCGTGTCTGTCCCGGCCCGACAGGCGTATTCCCATTCTGCTTCGGTAGGCAAGCGGTACTGTTTGCCGGTCTGCCCGGTCAGCCAAGCGCAGTAAGCCGCTGCATCCTCCCAACTGACATTGATGACGGGTTGCCGCCCACGCCCCCAAGCTTGATCGCGGACCAAGGATTTTTTAACCGCTTTGCAATAGCGGTCGTATTCGTCAAACGTGACAGCATACACCCCAATGGCGAAAGGTTTGGAGAAACTGACGGTATGCCGGGGGCCTTCGTCGTCGTATCGTTCCGGTTCGTCGTCGGGCGAACCCATCAGATAGGAACCGGCGGGGATTACCGCCAGCAACGGCCCTTCGCCACCGGATTGCAAGGCATCGCGGAAAGTCGTTGCAAGCCCAAGTGATTGTGCGGTGTCGCGCTGCAAGGCTTGCACTTTGTCACTGGGCCAGCCGTGGATGTGCGGGATTGGCTCTCGTTCCCTCGCTTCTTGCGTGGGAACGATCAGGGTTTGGATCGCGGGAACGATAAGGTTTTCTTCTTCCGCGTCTTCCAGTTCCTTAGGCTTTTTCCCGGTAATCCCCCAAATCAGATGATAAAAACCTTGCTCTTCTTTACCATCGCGCAAATCCACCCACGTTAATTGTTTCAAAAAAAAGGGCAGTTTGGGTACGTCTGTTGGACACGAAGGCAACAAGACGGGTACGACCGCTTTGCCATGTTCGGCAAATTCGCTAAGGCATCCACGCATTTCCCGGCTTTGCCACGGGCCAAAACCATCGTTGCCCACCAGCACCGCCGCCGTTTGGGTCGTCTCGATGATTTGCTCCAAAGCTTCCTGCCACGGCTGGCCGGGGCGCAATTCCCACGCATCCAGCCAAACCTTAAGCCCGTGCGCTTTGAGCTTTCTCGCCAATGCAATGACCGCCGGTTTGTCGTGGCTGTTGTGGGATAAAAATACGTCGAAATGGTCGGTCATGGTCTCAAAGAATATAAGTTTTAGGCTGGTTCCCAAGCTCCGGCTTGGGAACCTTTATCTTGCAAGCCCCCTGCTTGACCGTTCTTCGGAAAGCTGGAGCTTTAAAAACCCCATTCCCAAGCGGGAGCTTGGGAACGAGCAATATCACCCATCACTTGCGCTTTTAAGTTGCGCCGTTGCGTGAAACCTTCTTTGTGCCTTTCTCCCAATGCGGCATGTCATTCAATGGGCTAAGATTTTTAGTCTCACGCAAAGCTCGCAAAGGCGCAACGTTGAGAGTTTTTCTTTGCGCCTTTGCGTGAGGCTTTCTTTTAATATATGCCAATCGAACTGTGCTGCTTATTTGGCACTGATTCCTTAAGCCAACCCCACCCGCAACCGCTCTATCGCCTTCTGCAAATTCGCCATGCTGGTGGCAATCGACAGCCGCACATGACCGGGGGCACCGAAAGCCGAGCCGGGCACCAAGGCTACGCCAGCGTTTTCGATCAGGTATTCGGACAAGGCGACGTCATCGGCCAAGCCTAGCTTGTCTATCGCTCCCTGTGCATTGGGAAACAGGTAAAACGCGCCGTCGGCAGGCAGGCAGGACACACCGGGGATGCCGTTCAATTCCGCCAGCACATAATCATGGCGTTCTTTGAATGCCTTGACCATCTCGCGAATGAAGCTTTGATCGCCGTTCAAGCCGGTTTCCGCCGCCACTTGGGAAATCGAGGTCGGGTTGGAGGTGCTTTGCGACTGGATGTTGGTCATTGCCTCAATCAGCTTGACCGGCCCGGCGCAATAGCCGATGCGCCAGCCCGTCATCGCGTAAGCCTTCGATACGCCATTTAGCACCATGGTGCGGTCATAGAGTTCCGGGGCGGCATTCAAAATGTTGACGAAGCTGCCATCTTCCCACACGATGTGTTCGTACATATCGTCGGTGGCGATGATGACATCCGGGTAATCTTTTAGCACATCCCCCAACGCCTTGAGTTCGTCCAAGGTATAGGAAACGCCCGTCGGATTGGAGGGGCTGTTGATGACAAACAGCCGGGTCTTGGGTGTCAACGCTGCACGCAACTGCACGGCGGCCAACTTGAAGCCTTGGTCCTGCGACGCGGCGACGATCACCGGCACACCACCAGCCAGCAACACCATGTCTGGATACGAAACCCAGTAAGGCGCAGGGATGATGACCTCGTCACCCGGATTGAGCAGGGCTTGGGCCAAGTTGTAGAAACTTTGCTTGCCGCCGCAAGACACCAATACTTGCTTAGGCTCGTAATCCAGTCCGTTGTCACGCTTGAATTTCGCCACAATGGCTTTTTTCAGGCCAGGGGTGCCGTCCACTGCCGTGTACTTGGTGAAGCCGTCGTTGATGGCTTTGATTGCAGCCTGTTTGATGAAATCCGGGGTGTCGAAATCCGGCTCGCCGGCACCTAGGCCGATAATATCTTTGCCTGCGGCCCGCATGGCGGCGGCGCGGGCGGTGACGGCGAGGGTTGGAGAGGGTTTGATGGACTGGACGCGGTCGGAAAGTTGAATGCTCATAATATTGACAAAGAGTGTTTAAGGTAATTGAATTGATAGCCGGCCTGCATTTTACCCCCCTTTGCCAAGGGGGGCTAGGGGGACATGCTAGACGTGATTGCAAATCCCGACCCGCTTAATATCTCAGTGTAATAATGCCGGACGGGATATGCATCCCGTCCACAACGTTTTGTACCGTGACAAGGATGGCGAACACTGATCAAAAACGTCCGGGGCGGGATTGCAAATCCCGCCCCGCTTCACCTTATTCAAGCATGTTAGCGGCGGCAAATTACCGTCCTTGGCCTGGTTTTCGGCATCCATGCCGAAATGACGGGGCTTTGAGCCAAACTGAGAATTGCTGGCCGCCCAGCCTCCCTTGGGTGCACTGCAAGAAAATTGATAGACTGTGTTCACTGTAAAGCTTGAAAACGAGGAAACCGATGCAAACCGTTGTGAACGAAGCAGACCCGATTATGGCCCCGCACTGGAAATTGACGGTGGAAGACTATCACCGCATGGCCGAGGCAGGTATTTTTCATGAAGATGACCGCGTCGAACTGATCGAAGGGGAATTAATCCAAATGACACCGATAGGCCCATGGCATTCTGGCTTGGCAAACACACTGGTTGAAATGTTGGCCTACCGAACTTGGGGTAGGGCCATCGCCAGTGTGCAAAACCCTATCCACCTAGGTCCGGGATCGGAACCGCAGCCGGACTTCGTTTTGCTACGTTACCGGCTAGACCGCTACAAAAGCAGGCTCCCCACCAGCGAGGACGTTCTGTTATTGGTGGAAATCGCCGATTCCACGCTGAACTATGACCGCAGAATCAAAATCCCGCTATACGCCCGCCACAACATTCCTGAATACTGGATCATCAACCAATCGGATCGGCACATCGAAGTCTATACGATGCCAGAATCCGCACTAGGCCATTATGCCGACTGCCGAACCGTCACCGAGGGGCAATTGTCCCCTGCCCTATTTCCTGATGCCAGCGTGGATGTTGCGGAATTGCTAAGTTGAGGGATTGGCCTATCCGGAGTGCAAGGCTTGCCTTGCGTTTCGCAACACCGCAGCGTTCATGACGGCAAGGGAAGCCGGGTCGAACAGCCTATGATTCTCCCCTGTTATTATTAGAGACGATTCGTCCAAGCCACTGTTGCCGAGCAATTCCAAAGTCTCGTCAAACTATCAAAATTATAGCGTTTCCATGTGTTCACACATACAATTTAAAACTTAATAAACAGATAATGACTTGCCATGAACGCACCTCAAGCCAAAACCACCGTTGCCGACTACCTTGCCTTTGAGCGGGCATCGACCGAGCGTCACCAGTTTGTCGATGGTGAAA
>QJPH01000187.1 GCA_003242955.1 Candidatus Methylumidiphilus alinenensis | reverse complement strand
GCCGGCGCGTTGTTCGGCTTTGGTTTATCCCTATCCGCCATGGTCCGCCCAGAAGTCGTGCTGAGTTTCCTAAGGTTTAAAGACTTAGGGTTGTTGTTGGTGTTGGGCGGCGCTGCGACTGTTGCACTGCTGGCTTACCAACTCACCCCCCGCCTGTTGGACAAACCGTTGTTCGGGCAAGCTTTCGGCAAGCATAAATCCACATTGAATGCCCGCACGATAGTCGGCGCGGCAATTTTTGGCATTGGTTGGGGTTTGATCGGCGTTTGCCCTGGCCCTGCAATCGCTGGCCTTGGTTCGGGCAACTGGCCGTTACTGGCGGCAGTCTTGGGGATATTTGCCGGGGCTTGGGTTCAAGGGCGGTTTTTTGGGCGTTGAAACAGGATTACTCCTTAACTACAATTACGCGGTTGCTGCATCAGGGGGTGGTTTTTCCGGGAAAGTCTAGATTATTCCCGCCAAATCAGGGTTGCCATGCGTCCGGTCTGTGAATCTCGCCGATAAGAAAAAAAACGCCTTGGATTGGAAAAAGTGCATTCATCGCCCCCGTAGATTTCAGTGACACCGACACGGGCCAAGGTCATGCGGGCTAGGCTGTAAAGATCGGCCAACCAGTGTAGTTCGTCAATTTGTAGAAAAGCCCCATCACAATCACCCAAGCGTTCCGAGAATGATTGACGGACCTCCCCTCCAACTTCGAAGGCTTTTGCGCCGATGCTCGGGCCTAGCCATGCCATCAGGTCGCTACCCCCGAGAGCTTGAACAGTCGATTCCAGCACACCTGCCGCTAACCCGCGCCAGCCGGCATGGGATGCAGCAACACGGATACCCTCGCGGTCGCAAAACAACACGGGCAAGCAATCGGCTGTCATTACCGCGCAGACCACGCCGGGTTCATCGCTGAAGGATGCGTCGGCTTCAGGCTGAGGGTCAGGCTTGGCACTAGCCCTTACTGCCTTATTACCATGGACTTGGGTTAGCCAGTAGGGTTCGGCTGGCAGTTGTAGTCCCTCGCGTAAGCGATGCCGGTTGGCGGCTACATGGGCAGGGTCATCACCTACATGTGCGGCCAGATTTAAACTGGCGTAAGCGCCTTGGCTAACGCCACCAGCGCGCAAAGTGCTGTAGGCGCGTATGCCCGGCTGCGCGGGCCAGTCGGGCTGAATCCACCATTGGCTCATGCAGCTTGCCTCAGCGCTTCAAGAAGCCGTTGCATGTCATCTGGAATGTCCACCTGCCACTCACACCATTCTCTCGTGGCTGGGTGTTCTAGCCCAAGTTTTTCCGCATGCAGTGCTTGGCGGCGGAATCCACGCAGGGTTGCCCCCAACGCCTCGTTGCCCCCTGGCAAAAGCCGCAGTCGTCCTCCGTAAACTGGATCGCCAAGCAAGGGGTGGCGAATATGGGCCAAATGGACGCGAATTTGGTGGGTACGTCCGGTTTCCAGCTTGACTCGCAACAAAGTATGCCCTGGTAAGCGTTCGGCTATCCGGTAATGGGTCACCGAAGGCTTGCCGTCTTGCCTGACGGCAAAGCGTTTGCGGTCGGTGGGATGGCGTCCTATGGGTTCGTCCACAGTGCCGCCTGCCGTCAGGTAGCCTTGCGCCAAGGCCAAATATTCACGGTCTATACTGTGTGCTTGTAATTGATCGACGAGTGATTTGTGCGCCCTTAGCGTCTTAGCGACCATGAGCAGGCCACTGGTATCCTTGTCGATGCGATGGACGATCCCGGAACGCGCAATTCCAGCCACACAGGGCGCGTGATGGAGCAGGGCGTTTTGCATGGTCCCTTGCAGGTGTCCAGCAGCCGGGTGTACTACCAAACCAGCAGGTTTATTGACAATCAGCAATTCTTCGTCTTCAAAAAGGATTTCAAGCGGGATGTCTTCCGGCTCGCAAAGAGTGTCAAGATGGATTTCAGCGCACAGTTCGACTTGTTCGCCGCCCAATACTTTCCGCTTCTGGTTTTGGACCACACCGTCCAACAAAACATGTCCGTCTTTGATCCAGCTTTGCAGTTTGCTTCTGGAAAAGTCGGGGAAAAGTCCGGCAAGGGCTTGGTCCAAGCGCAAACCTGCCAATTCAAGGGGGATTTCAGCGTATAACTGTTCGGAGTCTGACACGGTATGATTCAGTTGTATTGTGGTTGGCAATGAGGCGGAATACGCCCATTGATGAGGCTTTGACTATTGGCGAGACAAAATTCAAGGTATACTCAAGCGACTATCAGTTTAACGCATGAACGATTATGCGACTTTCTAGCACCATGATAAACTCTACATTGACATCACGCCCGAAATTATTACGCTTATTAGCACTCTGCATGAGCTTTTTGTTGACTTCTTGTTCGTTACTTTCTTGGTTCGACTCAAAGAAGGGTAGCCACGATGATGACGAATACATCAACTGGACTGCCCAGCACTTCTACCAAGAGGCGAAAAAAGAATTGATGGACGGCAATTATGACAAGTCTGTCAAATTGTACGAAAAGCTAGAGGCACGCTATCCCTTCGACAAACTTGCCACCCAAGCGCAATTGGAAGTCGCCTACGCCTATTATAAGAAAAACGAGTCCGATTCAGGGCTTGCGGCGGTGGACCGCTTCATCAAACTTAACCCGACCCACCCAGGGGTTGATTACGCTCACTACCTTCGTGGTTTGATCAATTATAACAAAGGCCGCACCTTTGTTGACCGCTTCCTGCCAACCGATTCATCGCAACGCGATCCGGGGGCAGCACGCGAAGGGATGCGAGATTTCAATGAATTGATTGCCAAATTCCCTAACAGCAAGTACACGGTGGATGCTAAAAAACGGGTTGCGGCGATGCGCAACAATTTGGCGATGTATGAAATCAATGTCGCGGATTTTTACATGCGCCGCCGGGCTTATCTGGCCGCCGCCAGACGTAGCAACGAGGTCTTGGAGAAATACCCTCGCACCCAAGCCATACCGAAGGCATTGAAGATAATGGAGGAAGCCTATCGCAAGCTGGAAATGGACGAACTCGCTAACGACGCTGCCCGTGTATACGCTTTGAATTATGGCGAAGGGGCTAAAGAGCAATCTGCCGCAGCCGAACCAGAGCTAGAGCTAACCCCGGCGGAAAAGGTTTGGGACTTCATCGGCTTGGACCGTTGACGGAGAAACGTGGCATGTCCTTGGCGTTTTCCGGCAAGCCTACCCATGATGTGCTATGTGTGGGTCATGCCTCTTATGATCTGGTTTTTTCCGTTCCGCATCACCCATTGGCAGATGAAAAAATCTTCGCCAATGACTTTTTCGCTTGCGGAGGAGGGCCAGCCGCCAATGCGGCAGTACTTGTCGCCCGTCTGGGATTCCAATCGGCCTTCGCGGGTTATCTGGGGGACGACCTGTATGGTGAATCCCATCGCTTAGAGTTAGTTAGGGAAGGCGTTGATACGCGCTGCGTAGTTAGAGGCACAGAACCCACCCCATTATCCTGTGTGTTAGTCAAACCCGACGGCGGTCGCGCATTGGTGAACTACAAAGGATCGACTCGGCATCTAACCGAAGGCAGCATCGATTTTGCCGGAATCAACCCCAAGGTTGTGCTATTCGACGGACACGAGCCACTCGTTTCGATTCCCCTAGCCGCTAGCGCGAGAGCCAAAGGCATTCCGCTTGTGCTTGATGCCGGCTCATTGCACGAAGGCACAAAGGCTTTGATGGGCAGGGTGGATTATCTGGTGGCATCAGAAAAATTTGCCAAACAGTGGATTCAGGATGGCAATGTGGAGAATGCATTGACCCAACTAGCCAAGCTGGCACCGGTGGTGGTTATCACGCTAGGCGAGCGAGGTTTGATTTGGCGCAAAGACGGCGCAAGCGGGGCGTCGTTGCCAGCCTTTCCTATCAAGCCAGTCGACACTACAGGTGCGGGCGATGCTTTTCACGGGGCGTTTGCCGCTGGCATTGCGGCGGGTTTGCCTTGGGACGATTTGTTGCGCTACGCCAGCGCGGCAGGGGCATTATGCTGTCAACGCCTAGGTGCGCGCACTGGGTTGGCATCAGCAGGTGAGATACGCGATTTTCTTGCCGTCAATCCGCTGTGTGCGGTTAAAAGTGATGCAAACTAGTTGGGCAGTGTTTGAAATGACATCGGGAGTTCAAGGCTTGCCTTGCCTACACATACCCTCGCAAGGCAGGCCTTGCACTCCAACATCACTTTTAATCGCACCCAAACCGCGTTAGTGCCAAAAAATTGTTGACAGAAAATCTATCCAACATTAACAATGGACGTAGTTTATTTAATAGTTAAATTTTCCCGTGTATTGGGAAAATGCTTTGAATCTGCCGCCTTAACGGGGCGGGAGTCATCAGACCTTGTTTTGTCGCGCCATTGATTAGGCTGCTGATGTGATGATTTGAAATGGCGCAACCGTTAATGAGCAGGTTTTTTTGATGAATATTTACGTAGGAAACTTATCCTATTCGGTTACCAGCGACGATCTTCGCAAGGCTTTCGAGCAATTTGGCGAAGTTTCCACCGCCAACGTAGTCACGGACAAATTCACTGGTCAATCCAAAGGCTTTGGTTTTGTCGAAATGACTAACAAGGCCCAAGGGGAAGCCGCAATTAAAGGGCTTGACGGGGCAGACTTGAAAGGTAGAAACGTTCGCGTCAACGAGGCTCGCCCTCGTACTGAGGGTGCTTCCAACGGTCCACGCCGTGGAGGTCCGGGCGGCGGCAAGAATCGTTTCTGAAATTCGTCCGATACAACCGGCGCTTACTCAACAAGCGCCGGTTGAGGGCGGCAATTCCCACTAGGCGTAACCCGAATGAACATGCCGCATTGCGAGAAAGGCAAAAGAAGGTTTCACGCAACGGCGCAACGAGGCAAAGTAAAAGCGCAAGTGTTGGATTACGGCAATCCCTAACGGAATGACGGAATTGCTGAAAAAGCTTGCGAATTTTACGGATTTCATTTAATATATGCTTATCCATATATCTATATTAGGTTTTATTCTGATCCAGCCCACACAGTTTTTCAAATGCCTTGCCGATGAGACGCGTCTGCGCTGCTTGATTTTATTGCAGCGGCGCGGGGAATTGTGTGTATGCGAATTGACCCAGGCTTTGCAAATGTCGCAGCCAAAAATCTCCCGTCACCTGGCTCTGCTGCGCACCTGCCGCCTGTTGCAAGACCGCAGGCAGGGCGCTTGGGTTTATTACCGTTTGCACCCCGCCTTGCCAGACTGGGCGTTGGCGGTGCTAACCACTGCCGTAGAGGGTCTTGCTGATCAAGCGATGTTCAAGGAGGACTCTGCCCGTTTGGCAGTTCCTGTCGTGTGTCTGACCGATGGGCCACAAGTCGAAGAATCTTGTGTTTTACCATTAACTCCAGCAGAAGATTTCATGTGAACGAAAAGTTCGTGAGGTGGGCTTGTGCAAGACCGTCAACATCAAGCTCAATAGATTCCAAGCCTATCAACAACCCTCTTAAACAGGAATAAAGACAATGAAAAAACTCGAAATTTACGAACCGGCGATGTGTTGTTCCACGGGCGTTTGTGGTGTCGATGTCGATCCTGTTCTCGTGCAATTCGTTGCCGACTTGCAGTGGTTGACCGAGCAAGGCGTGGTAGTGGCTCGCCATAACCTGTCGCAAGAACCCCAGGCATTCGCCTCCAATCCGGATGTGGTCAAGGAAATGGAAGCCGGGATGGATCGCTTACCCGTCATAGTGGTGGACGGTCATGTTGTGTCCACAGGGGTTTACCTATACCGAGACCAACTGGCAACAAAACTGGGTCTGGATGAAAACCAAGCAAACCCGAAGCCGCATATCAAGATTACCGAGTCTGGGTGTTGCAAACCAAGTAGCGGTTGCTGCTAGCTTAATCTTCAAGGATATTGCCATGGGACTTCCAAAGGTCGATACCCGTTATTTGTTTTTCACCGGCAAAGGCGGTGTCGGCAAAACCTCGCTATCGTGCGCCACCGGGATAGCCTTGGCCGAATCAGGAAAGCGGGTGTTGATTGTCAGCACTGACCCGGCTTCCAATCTTGATGAAGTGTTAGGCTCAACCTTATCTGCAATCCCTAGCCCCATTCCAGAAGTGCCAGGTTTGTATGCGCTGAACATAGACCCGGAAGCCTCGGCCCATGCCTACCGCGAGCGCATGGTGTCGCCTTACCGGGGAATACTGCCACCCGCCGCGATTGCCAGCATGGAAGAACAGTTCTCCGGTGCGTGTACGGTGGAAATCGCCGCGTTTGATGAATTCTCCGCACTGCTAGGCGACCCGGATAAAACCCAAGACTTCGACCATGTGATTTTCGATACCGCCCCCACCGGTCACACCTTGCGCCTGTTGTCCTTGCCGTCGGCGTGGAACGGTTTCATCGAATCGTCCACGGGGGGCGCGTCCTGTTTAGGGCCATTGGCGGGCTTGGAAAAACAACGCAGCTTGTATGCCGCGACCGTAGCGCAATTGGCCGATGCACAAAAAACCACCGTGGTCTTGGTCAGCCGACCGGAAACCTCGGCGTTGCGCGAGGCGGAACGGACTAGCGGCGAACTGGCCGAGTTGGGCATAGCCAACCAAATCCTGGCGATCAATGGCCTGTTCCAAGCCAAGCCGGGGAATGATGCCATCGCCGATGCGATGACGCGGAGGGCGAAAGAGGCTCTTGAGTCTATGCCGGAAAAGCTCACTTCGTTGCCTCGTTACGACACACCTTTCGTGGCCCTTGGCATGGTTGGCATTGCTGCCCTGCGTAGCCTGATTGAACCGAATGTCCATACCACACCCGTAAGCCAGTCTGTTGCCAATTCACCCAAACTGCCTACATTTAACAGCTTGGTCAATGATTTGGAAAAGGGTGGGTATGGCGTCATTATGACCATGGGCAAGGGCGGAGTGGGCAAAACCACCGTCGCCGCCGCAATTGCTGTTGCATTGGCCCAACGCGGTCATCCTGTCTTGTTGTCCACCACTGACCCGGCGGCACATGTCGCCGTCACTATCGAAAGCCCTATCCACGGCCTGACCGTCAGCCGAATCGACCCGGCTGTTGAAGTCGAACGCTACCGTCAGGACATCTTGGAAAAGACCGGCAAGAACCTTGATGCCAATGCGCTGGCAATGTTGGAAGAGGATTTACGCTCGCCTTGCACCGAGGAAATTGCCGTGTTCCGCGCCTTTGCCAAAACGGTGGACGAAGGCAAAGCGGCTTTCGTTGTGCTGGATACCGCACCCACCGGGCATACCATTTTGCTGCTCGATGCCGCCGAAGCCTATCACCGCGAAGTGATGCGGGTGCAGGGTGACATGCCTGAATCGGTACGGCAATTGTTGCCACGCTTGCGCGATCCCGCCTACACGCGGGTCATCATCACCACGCTGGCGGAAGCCACACCCGTTCACGAAGCCGAACGGCTTCAACAAGATTTGGCGCGGGCGGGAATCAAGCCCTACGCCTGGGTCATCAACCAAAGCCTATTAGCAAGCGGCACACGCGATCCGCTTTTATCCGAAAGAGGCCGCTATGAAATCCCTTTCATCCGTAAAGTCGCTGAAGAACTGTCAGCACGTTGCGCCTTGATTCCTTGGCTGGCGGAGCCACCGATTGGTGCGAGGGGGCTTGCTAGAATTACTGACCCTGCGGCCTGATTCCGGCTGTTCGCTGAGTGATAAATGACGTAAGCATGAAATCAAAAAACCTGACCTTTGATTTTTCCGTTTTCTCACTACGGCATCAGCTTCAACTAACTTCATTCAGTTTTTTCAACTATCCAAACAAGGAATTCATCCATGTCTCCAAGCCCTTTAAACATCTTAGTCCTCTGCACTGGCAATTCCTGCCGTAGTGTCTTAGGCGAAGCCCTGATCAACCACCTTGGCGTGGACCGCTTCCACGCCTTTAGCGCAGGTAGCCATCCAGTCGGCAAAATCAACGAAAATGCCTTGGCGACTTTGGCGCGTCATGGGCTTCCGACTGAGGGATATGTCAGCCAATCGTGGGATGATTTTGCGGATGAACAAATCGACATCATGATATCCGTCTGCGACTCGGCGGCGGGCGAGGCGTGTCCGGTCTATCTGGGCAAAACCGTGCGCGGACATTGGGGGCTACCCGACCCGGCCCATGTCAAAGGCAGCGCAGAGGAAGTAGAAGCGGCCTTTGAAGCGACCTATGCTGCGTTGGAAAACAGAATCCATAAACTGTTGGCATTGCCTGTGGAGTCGCTGTCCAAGTCCGAACTTAGCGAGGCACTGAACAAGATTGGTGTCGAGGAAAAAGGCGTCTCATGAAAAGCTATGCCAAATCTGCAATATCCAAACGGCGTTCGATACGTTCTAGCCGTTTGCCATGGTGAGGGGTAACTAGAAATGAGTGTATTTGACCGCTACCTCAGTGTTTGGGTTGCCCTGTGCATGGTCGTCGGCGTATTGATCGGCAAGACCCTGCCCGAACCCATAGCCGCGTTGAGGGCTATGGAAATTTCTCATATCAACTTGCCTATCGCAGGGCTAATTTGGTTGATGATCTACCCGATGATGCTGAAAGTGGATTTTGGCTCCGTGCTTAACGTAGGCAAGAATCCGAAGGGCTTGCTAATCACCTTGTTCGTGAACTGGCTGGTCAAACCGTTCAGCATGGCTTTTCTGGGTTGGCTGTTTTTTAAGCATATTTTTGCGCCTTGGATCGGGGCGGAAACCGCCGATCAATATGTCGCCGGTGTCATCATCCTGGCCGCAGCGCCTTGCACCGCAATGGTATTTGTCTGGAGTTATTTGGTCGAGGGCGAACCCGCTTACACCTTGGTGCAGGTCGCGGTGAATGATCTCATCATGCTGCTGCTATTTGCACCTTTGGTGAAATATCTGGTGGCTGGGGCATCCGGGCTGGAAGTGCCTTTTGATGTGTTGCTCTATTCGGTGATCGTATTCATCGTCATCCCGCTCACCGCCGGTGTGCTGACCCGATGGCTGCTGTTGAAACGTAAAGGCAATGTTTGGTTTGAGCAAGTTTTCCTGCCGCGTCTGCATCCAATTGCCATCAGCGCATTGTTGTTGACCTTGGTGCTGATTTTTGCCTTCCAAGCCGATAACCTGACAGGGCGCTTACTGGATGTGGCCTTGATCGCCGTGCCGATTCTAATTCAAGTGTATTTCAACGCATCCTTGGTTTATGGATTGATGCGTCTGTTCAAAGTTAATTACGCCATTGCCGCACCGGGTGCGCTGATCGGGGCAAGCAACTTTTTTGAACTGGCTGTTGCCACTGCGATTACACTATTCGGACCCGAATCTGGGGCGGCGCTGGCAACCGTAGTCGGCGTATTGGTGGAAGTGCCGGTTATGCTTTCCGTGTGTGCGGTTTGCAACCGAACCCGCAGTTGGTTTGATGTCAAAGAGATTTGAAGATCGCCTCCCAAGCGGCTAGTTTTTGCCGGTAGGTCTTGGCCGCATGGGCTGGGCTGGTGGACGGGAGGCGATGGAAGCGCAGTGGATTGGGTTCAAGTAGGGGCCGCACATATTTATGAAAATATTTTTCCGCAGTGGCACCGTTGAAAAAGACATCGGCAATGCCCGTGTGTGTCAAAAAAAAAGCTTTGAAATCGTTGGCCGAAATTGATGCTTCGACAATCTCCGCATCAAGGCTACCGTCACGCACACAGGTTGCCAACACATCCCATAAAGCGATGCCTGCGGACTGCAATATTTCAATCCTCGCTTCGTAAGGCAAGTTCGGGGCGGCACCCATCAGATCACCCATGATCGGCCAGAAGGCATTGCGGGGATGGGCATAATATTGACTTGCCTGCAAGGACGCCCTGCCCGGCATGCTGCCAAGAATCAGCACTTTCGCAAGGGGACTCTCGATAGGCGGAAAACACTGTATCCTAGTCACTGGAATTGAAAAACCATTGGAACGGATCGATATGCTAAAATATCAGCCAAGAATGAGTTACTTTTTATGTGGTAGGAGCAGACCATACCCGCGAAAAAACTGACCACGATTGCTGTGGGCCCAATCATTCGCGGACATAGCCCGCTCTTAGCATTGTATGAGTCATTTTTTAAGTAACTGAGATATAGAAAACGCTGTAATTCAAAATCAAAAACGCTTAGGAAAATAAAACATGAAATTTAACCTAACCCTAGCCAAAATCTTCCAGTTCGTGGTTTCGTTGCTGTTTATCACCATGGTGCTGTTTTACTTCGGCGTGTTGCTGATGTTCCCGCTTGCAGTGTTGTGGTATGCGGTGAAAATTGCCTCATTGTTGACTCCCACAGTCATTTCAGTACTCATTGGAATTGCGGTTTTGGGTTATCTGGGGCTTAGGGTTTCACGTATGACAGAACTGCTGGACACTCTTTTGGGTATAGGGATTGATCTTGTCCAATTCGGCTATAAGCAAAAGGAACGCTTTGACCCTATTATTGAACAGGCTAGCGTGAAAATTGCCTGATTCAGGATGACATCCCTTTTCAGGTTGGTTTAAATTCAGTGATGCCTAAGTCGGGATTTAATCCCTTATGGCGAGTGTTTTGTTGGGGCAATCAGGTGGAGCGGGTGATGGGATTCGAACCCACGACAGCTTGCTTGGGAAGCAAGAACTCTACCACTGAGCTACACCCGCTTTGTTGACTGTGAACATTTTACGGAATTTTGCCATCCAACACAATGTCGAAACAAAGAATTATGCTTAGTCACTATTAGATGTTGAAAACGCTGTAACAACACAATCACAAGAGGAGGGTAACATGGGAGCCATTGGTGGAATTGTTTCCATTGCATTTATTGTCTGGTTTTATATCACTGCGGAAGCCAAGAAAGCCCCGGCTATCCAGTGGGCTATCGCCGGTTTCATCAGTTATTTCGTGCCTTGGCTGGTGTGGGTCAAGGTGATTGGGCCAAAGAAAATGCCTTTTTCCGCATCAATCGGGATTTTGTTCGGGGCCACTTGTGCATTTTTGGTGTTGACCTTCATATTGAAGCGAATCAAACAACCCGAGTAGAAGCAAAAAAAAAGCGCCGGGGCAATTAAACCCCGGCGCTTTTTTAAGGCTACCGCTTATAACTTATCAGCATTCTCGCTCAAGTAAGAGGCGATGCCGTCGGCATTCGCCGAGAAGCCAGCTTGGCCTTTGTTCCAGCCGGCTGGGCAGACTTCACCATGTTCCTCGACAAACTGCAAGGCATCCACGACGCGCAGCAGCTCGTCGAAATTACGGCCCAAGGGCAGGTCGTTTACTACTTGGTGGCGCACAATGCCTTGGGTGTCAACTAGGAAAGTGCCACGGTAAGCGACCGGGAAACCTTCTTTTTCCACATCATACGCTTTAGCGATGGCATGGCTGATATCGGCAATCATGGTGTATTTGACCGGACCTATCCCGCCCTTTTCGATGGGGGTGTTACGCCAGGCGCTATGGGTGAATTGGGAATCAATGGAAACCGATAAGACTTCGACATTGCGTTTCTTCAATTCGTCTACACGGTGATCCAAGGCAATCAGTTCGGTTGGGCAAACGAAGGTGAAATCCAAGGGATAGAACACTAAGGCGACGTATTTGCCCTTGGTTTCCTTGGAAAATTCATAACTATCAACGATTGACCCATCGCCAAGCACTGCGGGTGCGGTGAAATCTGGGGCTGGCTTACCAACTAAAACACTCATTAAACTCTCCTATGGTTTATCCGGAAGGGAAAAGATTTTTGTATGGGTTGTAATTCAAACAATTTTCGGGCCGCACCCGGAGGTTTCGGGTGCTATCGAATCAACAAACGGAATTGTACACCGAATCAGTCGGGAATTGGCAATGCTCACGCTAGACAGAGCGTAGGGTTCTCCATCACATCCCGCCAAATCGCCGCGCCCTTTCCATCAGGTACGGGATGTATGCTTGCATAAAGCATACCATCGGCATGACAGATATCCAAACTGGTGCCGCTTTCTTCTGTATCACTATGATTGACCAAGCGTGTAGTATGAAAGTTCGGTCCGAGAAGGTGCAAATTGAAGCCGTCTCCGTGAACGACTAAGTTATCGACTTCCAAGTTGACAGTTCTTATGACCGTATGACGCAAATGCAGGGGGGGGCTGGTGACCAAAATAGTGCAAGGCAGTTCCAATAGCGCCAAAAGAGTGAGTCTTTCGCAGACCCTCACGATGGAAAGAACGTCATCAGCATTAGAACGCAAGGTCGCCAACGGCGGAGCCTTGCGCCTTTGGGCAATGGGGTTTCCCAAAACAATTGCTTCTTTCGCGGAAAAAAGCGTATCCAAAAACAACGGGGCGAATGGCGCTACGTCTGCGTGCATGATTACCTCCTTGGGACGGTCATAAAGACTTTACATGGAAACAGCTATACATTTTTTTGAATTTTGCAATATTTGGGCCAAAATATACTGCGACGGAAGAGTCCTTATTTTGACACCACTGCGTTAAAGAATAATGACAGGATTCCGACATTCAGCACAAATGCACCGTGTCAAATGCCACAATGAACCCACAATTCTCATTGCGACAGACCGACTTGATTTTTTAAACCGAGTAGGTCTCAATCCATAAAGCCTTTTGGTTGCCATGAAAGACGGTGGGAGCGGTTTTTAACCGCGACCCAAGCCGAGAAGTCGCGGTTAAAAACCGTTCCCACGGTTGTTGCCTCTTTCATGGCTCAGGGTGTCGATGCCATCGGCATGATCCGGTAGGTGATATCCAATAAAGAACATCCCATCCAAAGGCCAAGCTGGGGCTTGGCGCTCCCAGAAGGAACGCCAAGCCCCAGCTTGGCAAGGTGATTTGCGGAGGAATTGTTCGTGATTTTCGTGGACAATTCATTTCGGTTTTGGTGGATTCATTATTGGAAATCACCTTAGGGCTAAAAAAACGTCCCGTCAATGGGCGATGAGGCCGAAGCAAAACGCTTACGCGGCATCCGTCCGGCAAGAAAAGCCTCGCGGCCTGCTTCAATGGCTTTTTTCATTGCCGACGCCATCAGCACCGGATTTTTGGCTTCGGCAATGGCGGTGTTCATCAACACCCCTCCACAGCCCAATTCCATGGCGATTGCCGCATCGGAGGCGGTGCCCACCCCGGCATCCACCAGAATTGGCACACGGGCATTTTCGATGATGGTGAGGATATTGTAGGGATTGCGGATGCCTAGCCCTGACCCGATAGGCGCGGCAAGAGGCATCACCGCCACGCAACCGATTTCCTCCAAGCGTTTGGCTATGATGGGATCGTCGTTGGTATAAACCATCACGTCGAAACCGTCGTGAACTAAGATTTTTGCCGCCTCAAGCGTGGCTGTCACGTCCGGGAATAAGGTCTTGGGGTCGCCAAGCACTTCAAGTTTCACCAACTTGTGACCATTCAACAATTCACGCGCCAGACGGCAGGTCCGCACGGCTTCTTCAACCGTGTAACAAGCGGCCGTATTGGGCAAAATTGTGTAACGGTCTGGCGGCAGCACATCCAGTAGATTAGGCTGGTCGGGATTCTGGCCAATATTACTACGGCGAATGGCGACGGTGACGATTTCCGCGCCACTGGCTTCCGTGGCCAGGCGAGTTTCCTCCAAGTCTTTATATTTACCAGTGCCAACCAATAGCCGCGAACGGTAAGCCCTGCCCGCTATCACCAGTTCATCAGTCTGCCCGCCACCGATGGCGTGGACAATTTCAAGTTGGTCGCCGTCTGTTAACATTTGCTGCCCGTATTGCCCGTGAGGCACGATCTCCCGGTTTAACTCCACGGCAATGCGCTTGCCGGAAAAGCCAAGCTGTTCGATGAGGACTTCCAGATTAGTCGGTTCGACTATCGTGCGGGGTTCGCCGTTGACATTAATTTGCATGGGATTATTTATTATCTAGTGTTTAGCAAGAGGGGTGTTTTATTATCATTGCGCCGGCGTCCGTCCACGGCTTTGGCCAGATCGCGCAACACACGCTCGCTATCCTCCCAGCCGATACAAGGGTCGGTAATGCTTTGACCGTAATTCGGGGTTTTGCCGGCTTGCAACTTCTGATTTCCCTCGTTGATGTGGCTTTCGACCATCACCCCGATGATGCGCCTGTCCCCTGCTGCAATTTGCCCCGCCACATCCTGACCCACCACGATTTGCCGTCGAAAATCTTTGGAGCAGTTGGCATGGCTAAAGTCGATCATCATATTGCACGGCAACCCGGCTTTCTCCAAGTCTCGGGCTGCGGCATCCACACTGGCAGCATCATAATTAGGGCTTTTACCGCCCCGCAAAATGATATGGCTGTCCTCATTGCCGGAGGTGGAGAAAATCGCCGAATTGCCGTCTTTAGTCACGGACAGGAAATGGTGTGGTCTGCGCGCCGCGCCAATGGCATCAATGGCGACTTTAATGGAGCCGTCGGTGGCGTTTTTGAAACCGACAGGACAAGACAGGCCCGATGCCAGTTCTCGGTGGACTTGACTTTCCGTGGTGCGCGCACCAATGGCACCCCATGCAATCAAGTCGGAAACATATTGCGGCGTAATCAAGTCCAGGTATTCGGTGGCGGCCGGCATGCCCATTTCGTTAACATCGGCCAAGAGCTTCCTTGCCAAGCGCAAGCCCTTGTTGATGTTAAAACTTTGGTCCAAGTCCGGGTCATTGATAAGTCCCTTCCAGCCGACGGTGGTGCGCGGCTTTTCAAAATAGACGCGCATCACGATGAGAAGGTCCCGTTCAAGTTCGCGCTTGACCGCAAGCAGTCTGCCAGCGTACTCGATGGCGGCTACGGGGTTATGGATGGAGCACGGCCCGATGATGACTAGCAGCCGATCATCTTCGCCAGTTAAAATATGGTGTATTTCTTGTCGAGCTTTCAAGGTGACAAGCGCGGCCGTCTTAGTAATAGGGCATTCCTCATGCGCCACGCGCGGAGGGATGACTTCTTTGATTTGGCGAATGCGCAAATCGTCGGTGTTGTATTCGTCGTTTCTCATTGCGGCAGTTTCTGTATTATCGGTCATGGCGGGTTCGGTCGCCTGTCTCGATAAATGTAAAACCACCATTTTACCGCTTATGATGGCCTACTTGCCACCTTTCGGCGTTGCCAATGTCCATTCGGCAGTTGGAAAGCAGGAACCCCCCTTAATTCCATTTTTTTAAAATGGGTATCAGATGGATGTATCATCTTAATTGCACTCCCCGCCACGTTTGATCGCAACCACATCACCCCGCCGGTTTGGCTAGACAAACAGCCAAGGCACTGGCAACCGCCTTGGCAATCTTTTCCCGTGTTGCCGTTTCGCGTAGCATCAATTCATCGCCGCGGTTGACGATGATGCCAGTTTCCATCAACACCGCCGGTTGGTGGGCGGTTTTCAACACCACCAAATCGTCGTAATAATGCACCCCGTTGGGCTTGTCGGCGAAGGGCCGGTTTTCGCCAAGAATGGGTTCGGCATGGTGGCGGGAAGGCTTGAACCCTGCGTGGATTAACGCCCTGCCTATGGTCGAGGCGCACTTAAGGCTTGCTGGCAAATGCGCGTTTTTGCGCGAAACAAACAGCGAAAATCCCGAAAAGCGGTCGCCATAGGCCAGGGTTTTGCCGTTGTAAACCCATTCGGAAAGATACTGGGGTTGCATCGAGTCATGGTGGATGGACAGGAAGAAATCCGCTTGTGCCACCGCGTCCGTGCGGGCTTGCAAGTCTTTCATCTTGCCATCCTCGCCCACTGGTTTGGCGGTAAAGCCCACCGCCAATAGTGCCTGCCCGACCTTTTCGGCCATTGCCCGGTTGAAGTTGAATTCGGTCTCGCCCCTCGCACTGGTCGCGCCAGGTTTTTCCAAGGTATGGCCCACATCCACTGCCACCAAAGTCACTGCTTGGGAAATGGTAGATAGACAAACAGCGGTGGATATCGTGGCAATGAAGGCAAGATGGCTTAATTTCACCTGATTAGCAAGTTGTTTTAGCCAAACTTAACGCCGTCGTTCCGGCAGGGATCGCCGGAACCTAGGCTCCATGGATGGCATAGATTGTTGGCATCCCTGCAATCTGGATGCATGAGGGACATCCGTGCCCCTTCACCCTTCGGGCGGCGGAGCCGTGCAAATCGGCTGTCCTGCCGATTTGTCCGGCGATCCATGCCGGAATGACGGGATAGCTGAGACATCTTCCTAATCAGGTAATTTCATGCCGAAACCGATTTTACTTTATTCCTGAATCCCACCTTCCGTCAGCTTGGCCGGGTCGAGCAGGCGGGCCAATTCTGCTTTAGGCATGCCTGTCAGTTCGGCTGCCACATCGACCACAGGGCGTTTGGTCTTGTAGGCATTCTTGGCGATTTCAGCCGCTTTGGCATAGCCGATGATGGGGTTCAGCGCGGTAACCAAGATGGGGTTAAGGGACAGTGCACGGTGCAGATTTTCCTCGCACACCGCAAAGCCTGCAATGGCCTTGTCTGCCAAAAGGCGCGTGACATTTGCCAAGAGTTCGATGCTTTGCAGCAGGTTGTAGGCAACCAATGGCAGCATTACATTGAGTTGGAATATGCCGGACTGGCCGGCTAAGGTGATGGTCGTGTCGTTGCCAATGACCTGGGCTGCAACCATGCAGACCGCTTCCGGGATGACTGGGTTGACTTTGCCTGGCATTATACTTGAGCCGGGTTGCAAGGCGGGCAAAGCAATCTCGCCTAAACCCGCCAAAGGGCCGGAGTTCATCCAACGTAGGTCGTTGGCAATTTTCATCAAACTGACGGCAATAGTCTTCAATTGCCCAGACAACTCCACAGCCGCGTCTTGGCTGCTAAGGCTTTCGAAGAACGACGCATTGGGCTTGAACGGCAGGCCGGTGGCATCGGTTAGGCTTGCAGCGATTCTGGATGCGAATTCCGGGTGGGCGTTGATTCCTGTACCCACCGCTGTGCCGCCTTGGGCAAGCCGGTAAACGCGAGGCAGGCTGGCGCGGATGCGCTCAACCCCGTTGCCGATTTGTTGCGCCCATCCATCCAGTTCTTGGCTCATCCGAATAGGCATGGCATCCATTAGATGGGTGCGCCCAGTCTTGACCACATCCTCCAGTTTACGGGCTTTGTACGCAATCGTGGCTTGCAGGTGTTCCAGCGCTGGTATTAGGTCTTCGTTGACGGCCAAGGCAGCACTGACATGGATCGCCGAAGGAATGGTGTCGTTACTGCTTTGGCACATGTTGACATGATCGTTGGGGCTGACCGGTTGCCCGCAACGGCGCGAGGCCAAGGTGGCGATAACCTCATTGGCGTTCATATTGGTGCTTGTGCCTGAGCCGGTTTGGAATACGTCAATGGGGAAATGCTCCAGATGCCCCCCATTGATTATTTCTTCGGCCGCTTCGACGATGGCACTGCCGAACGTCTCATCAAGCAGGCCCAATTCCATGTTGACTTTGGCCGCACTTTGTTTGATTAGTGCGACAGCCCTGATGAATGCTCCGGGCAGTGGCAAGCCCGAGACTGGAAAGTTTTCCACTGCCCGCTGGGTCTGAGCGGCATAGAGGGCACTGGCGGGCACTTGCAATTCACCCATGCTATCTTTTTCGATGCGGTAATTCAATGCGGTCATGTTGGTATTTTGATTCGGATGGTAAATGATGCGAACCGTAACGCATGTCAGAGCCAATCTCAAACGGGAATCAGTGAAAACTGAATTTAACAACTTATTGCGGCGATGAATTCTTCCTTAGTCCATCCAGCCCCCCTTGCAGAGCGGATGCCGTAATACCGAGCTGGGTCAGAAGGAATACCGCTGCGCAGCTACGGTTGCCATTTTGGCAAAAGACAATGTAATGGCGATTAGGGTCTAGCTCGTCAACCCTTTTACGCAGAAGATGGAGCGGCAGGTTGGCACTGCCTAGGATTGTGCCATGAACAAATTCATCTTCAAGCCTGACATCAAGCAAACTCGCGCCAGCTTTCACCAAGCTCCGGGCTTCCTCCAATCCCAGCCAATCCACAATGGGTTCACGCAATAATTCATCGAAATCCTTCTTGCCAAGCCTTAGCAACACGCCATCAGTGGCCATGACGACAGTGGCATTGCGGGGTGAATTTGACAGCAAGGCACTTTCGCCAAAACCTTCCCCTTCCTCCAAGTGGTCGACGAGCGAAACTTTGTGTTGCTTCTCAAGCTTGCGCAAGACATCCGCCTTGCCATTCCTTATCAAGTAATAATAGTCTCCAGGCTCGCCTTGGCGAATGATGATTTGGCCGGCCTTGACGCTGATCGTCTGAAAACGCCTTAATAGGGCATCAATGTTGGGCGAGGGCAATCGAAGAAAGATTTTGCTCTGCATCAAACGGATAATACATTTGAAGTCCTCGCCCGCATCGAATTCGGTAACCTCGTAGGATGCGGTTTGGTCCCAACTCAGTAAATTGTCGAGCAGCTTGCTCTCAAAGCGCAGGATGGTCACTGGTGTTTTGGCAAGGCCGGTAAATTGACGCGGCTTGAGCTGGGCAAGTGCATAGCGGGATAATTGGGTGCCGCCGACGATGTTCCGCTCACGCGAAGGGGGGTCGGTGGAGAGGACAATCTCGCCCGAGAGCAAATAGATGGAGAAATCGTCGTCATCGCCTTGCGCAAATATTTGGGTACCTTTCGGAAGCGTTTCAATCTCCGTTTGCTCAGCCAATATCCCAAGGTTATAAGGGGTCAAGGCATTGAGTGGCACAAGATTTATCAGTAAGTTTTTTTCCATTAACTCATCTTGGATGGATTTGGTTGGAGTCAAAACCCGGTGGGCTACCCCGGCCCGGCAACAAGAATAGCCTATACAATAACATACCCGCAATGAACCCGCCTAGATGCCCCCACCAAGCCACGTCGGTAACGGTACTGCCGCCCATCAACCCGTTGGTTGCCTTGTAAAGTTGTACAATCACCCACACCCCTAAAAAGGCAATGGCCGGAACTTCAAAAAACAAGGGCATGAAGAACACCCAAATGACGATGCGCGAATAAGGGTACATAAAGTAATAGGCACCCATGATTCCGGCTAGGGCTCCAGACGCGCCCACCACGGGTGTGGTTGCCTCGGGGTTGGCCAATATTTGCAGGCCCCCCGCCACCAGTCCGCAGACTAGGTAAAAGGCAATGAACCGTAATGCCCCCATGCGGTCTTCGACATTGTCGCCGAATATCCATAGCATCCACATATTGAAAATCACATGCAGCCAATTGCCGTGAAGAAACATATGGGTGACAAAGGGTGCGTAGTCGCCAGTAGGCAAGCCTGCCATTGCGGCCCACTCGGATGAAACGTAGCGAGCTGGAACCAATCCGTAAAAATAAAAAAGATGCATCAAAGGCTTTTCAGGCAGCAGCCAGACCATCACGAAAATGCCGAAATTCAGCACGATCAGAGACCAAGTCACCCATGGGGTGTTTAAGCAGGGAATGGTGTCACGGTAAGGAATCATGGCTCAATTCATGGGTTCGTCTATAAATGAGAAACACTGATTTTACCTCGCTTGCCCTCCCCGCTAAGAGAGGGGCTTGTGTAGAAACCTTTTGCTCCCTTGGGGAGGTGGGTTCATTGGTGATGCATTCCACCCGGTGCCGCCCCGGTAGAGGTTTGCACGGCCTCCTTTTTGATCACGTTGCGGTCGTCGATTTGCAACAAGGTAATGCCCTGATCCATCACATAGCGGCATTCTGCCCGTTTCGCAGTGCCTACATTGTTCCACACCAATTTGACAAAAAACCGACGGTCGGAATCCGATTCGCTAGGCGTGTACGGAGTTGCCCCAACTTCCTGTTTAACCGCAGCAGAGCATTTGTCCAAAGCCAAACTACTGAGCATGCTTGAAGTAGCCAGAAAAGCGCCGGATTGCTTCTCTTGCTCTGTTGGCTTGGTCATGGCAATGATGCCGAAACCGACCAACATGACGAACATGATTGCCACTAAACCTTTAACTACTTGTGATTCCATAATGATTAACTCTTTTGTTGTCGTAATTATTCTAAAACAGCTTTGACTATAACAAAAATTGGGATGAAAGTGGGAAATGCACTATCTTCATTAAATTTTCAATATTGAGACACACAATGCAAGGGTTAGTGAGTAAAATCCGAGATTAATGCCAAAGTGTTTGGAAAGAGCGTAAGCGTTCATCCCCCTGGGAGCGTGGGCGTATCGCCCGCTGAGGGCGGCCAAGATGGCTGCACTCCCTGGAAAAAGCGGGGGGAGTGAACGCTTACGAAAGTGCAGCCGTTAAATGTGTATGGCGTGTCTGCGCCAACCATGGGTGCAGTCAACCAGAGGTGATGACCACCGGATTGGAGCTAAACTTATGACTAAGGGCCTTTATATCACTAGCGCGGAACCGTACAGCGGAAAAACCATCATGGTGCTGGGACTCATGGAGTTTCTAGTGGGGCGTATTGGACGCATCGGTTTTTTCCGGCCTGTTGTCAATGAGTCAGGTCAACTCGACTCTTTCCTCAGCCTGATAAAGTCGCGTTACCAACAATCCAGTGCATACGAAAAAATGTACGGATGCACTTTTGAAGAGGCCCGCAAGTTGCTTGTGGAGGATAGGGCGGAAGAACTCTACAGCCAAATCTTAGAAAAATATAAAACCCTGGAAGCACAATGCGACTTCGTGGTGTGCGTGGGAAGCGACTACACCAAGGCCGCCGCTACTGTGGAGTTGGAATTCAATATGACGATGGCAAACCACCTCGGCATCCCAATGCTGCCAGTGCTGAAGGGTGCCGACAAGCCCATCACTGCCATTATTGAATCGTCGCAAATGCTCATCAATCAATTGCGTGACCATCGTTGCGATGTCTTGGCCTTGGTTGTCACCCACGTCAATCCTACCGATAGGGAAAGCCTTCTATTTGTATTGGGGAAAGTTTTTATCGACGACTTCCCGGTTTATGTGATTGCTGAAGATCCTCGCTTGCAAAAACCGACGATAGGCGAAATCGCCGGTTCTGTCCATGCGGAAATACTTAGCGGCAGCGAGGAAATGCTTGATGGCGTAGTAAGAAGCGTCAAGATTGCCGCCATGGAATTGCCCAACTTCCTAGAGTATCTTATAGAGGAGGGAAGCCTGATTATCACGCCGGCCGACCGCTCAGACATTATACTGGGCGCGTTGACTGCTGACCTTTCCGGTTTATACCCGCATATCGCGGGCCTCTTCCTGACTGGCAAAACCAAACCCGCACCTAAAATACTAAGGATTTTAGAAAGCCTAGGAGCTAAAACTTTGCCGGTCTTTGCCGTGAATCTGGATACTTTTTCGACGGCAATCGCTGTGGATGCCGTCGAGTGCTCCATAGGCCCAAGGGACCAACGCAAGATCGCCGTTGCCCTTGGCCTAGTGGAAACCTCGGTTAACCTGCCGGAACTCATGGATCGTGTCTCCCTGTCGCCTTCCGAACATATGACACCGCTGATGTTCCAATATGAACTGATCCATCGGGCTCAGCGCAACCGCAAGCATATCGTGCTCCCCGAAGGCATGGATGAACGTGTGCTGAGAGCCGCAGAAATCGCATTATTCCGGGATATATGCGACATCACTTTGCTTGGGGAAGAACAAGACATCCGGCGCAAAATCAATTCACTAGGGCTATCGCTGGAAAAAGCCAAAATCATCGACCCGCTGAAATCCGAACTCAGGGATATGTTCACCGAATCTTATTGCGAACTGCGCGAACACAAGGGGGTTTCCTGGCCTATCGCTTATGAAGCCATGTCGGAGTCAACTTTTTTCGGTACCATGATGACCTACCTAGGTTATGTGGACGGTATGGTTTCCGGTGCCACACACACCACGGCTGCCACCATTCGGCCAGCCCTGCAAATCATCAAAACCCAACCCGGCATATCCATAGTATCCAGCGTATTTTTCATGTGCCTGGAAGACCGGGTTCTCGTTTATGGCGATTGCGCCATCAATCCAGACCCGTCGGCGGAGCAATTGGCGGATATTGCCATCAACTCTGCCTATACTGCGCAGACTTTCGGGATAGTGCCAAGGGTGGCGATGCTCTCTTATTCGACGGGCGAGTCAGGCCAAGGCCCCGAGGTGGATAAAGTGCGCAGTGCGACCCACATGGCACAGGTGCGGTGTCCCGATCTCAAAATTGAAGGGCCGCTACAGTATGATGCGGCCATCGACATTGATGTTGCGAAATTGAAGCTGCCGGATAGCGAAGTGGCCGGTCATGCCACGGTGTTTATCTTTCCCGACCTGAATGCCGGCAATAATGCCTATAAGGCCGTACAGCGCGCAGCAGGGGCCCTTGCCATAGGCCCCATTCTGCAAGGCTTGAACAAGCCAGTCAACGATCTGAGCCGGGGGGCGCAGGTGCCCGACATCGTGAACACGATAGCGATAACCGCGATCCAAGCGCATCTATAAGGGAAGCCAACTGAAACAATCATTCAGCAGGGTTAGGTGATTTTCAATAATGAATCCACCAAAACCGAAATGAATTGCCCACGAAAATTACGAACAATTCCTCCGCAAATCACCTTGCCAAGCTGGGGCTTGGCGTTCCTTTTGGGAGCGCCAAGCCCCAGCTTGGCCTTTGGATGGGATGTTCTTTATTGGATATCACCTTAATGGCTGATAGACTCAAGGTGGGCTTTGGCATCTGCCGCGTCTTTGGCCGCAGAATCCGTGTTGTAACGCTTTGCGTTTTTGACCGCCGAGTTCAGGTCGGCCTCGCTCTTCTCAAGTTTTTTGGCCAGTTCAGGATTTGCAGCTTTAGCATCTTCGATATGCTTCAACGCCTGGCTGGCGTGTTCGCCAACGGCTTTTGCATCCCCTGCTGATTTGACCGCTTCGGTGGCGTGTTGCAAAGCTTCCTGTGTGTGTTCGTTGGCGTTTGCAACGTTCCAGTGTAAGGCGGAGGCAAGCATCAATGTCAAACCTATGCAAAGAGTTTTATCAGTCATTAGATTGTCCTCTAAAAATGTTTTAGCCTAAAAAACGACGTAGCAAGGCAAGATTTTCAGACGTTTTTTCCCATAGTGGACGATTTAAGTCAATGGATTTTTCATAGATTGCCAGAGAACGGCTATAGAGCAAGGTAGCCTGGTCATAACGGCCTGTGGCGGCAAAAACTGCTGCGAGCTTGCCTAGGCTATCAGCCACATCGGCGTGAACGGGTCCAAGAATTTGCTCCCTGATTGCCAGTGAGCGCTGGAAAAGCGGTTCTGCCATTGAAAACAAACCTTGGATAAGATAAAGCTTGCCGAGATAATGCAGGCTTTCCGCCACCCCCAAATGGCTAGGCCCGAGAACCCGTTCCCGGATCGCCAGCGAGCGTTTGAAAACCGGTTCGGCCCTTGAATACGAGGCTTTATCAAAAAGAAGCCTGCCAAGATTGTGCAAGCTTTCGTCCACGTCGGGATGGTCAGAACCGAGTTTTTTTTCCTTGGATGCAAGGACACGGATATAGCTTGACAATGCCAATGCACTTTTTTCTGAGACCGGTTCGAACTTCAGGGCCGTTCCGCTCTCACGGGCATAAATTAACCGTGCCTGCGCACATTGTTCCAGTGCCGTGGCAACGGCAACCAAGCCCGGGTCGTGCAAATCGCAATGTCCCGGATGACTCTCCGTCAGCGCAGCCGGATAGAGTTGAACGGCATTCGCTGTTTTTTCAGGGCCGGGTTCGGGTGGCACTGAAGAAAGTAGGCTAACAAAGCTGGATAATATGGCTTTTAATGTATGCATGACGGATAGACTAAAGCCCGGATTTTTGTCGGGCCATTCAAAATAACTGCTTAGTATAGCTGAATATAGCTTATTTTTCCCTAAGACGTGGCATCAACTCGGCAAGGTTGCAGGGGCGTGTTCGATAATCAAGTTGGTCTTTGATCAGGCGATCCCAGCCAGTCCGGCAAGCCCCGGGAGAACCCGGCAGACAGAAAATATAAGTCCCGTTGGCAACGCCGGCAACTGCGCGCGATTGCATTGTGGAAGTGCCTATTTCTTGGAATGAAATGGCACGGAAAGTTTCACCGAAGCCGTCTAGGGTTTTGTCGAATAGAATTTTGATTGCCTCGGGAGTGCCATCCCTGCCAGTCACTCCAGTGCCGCCCGTGACAATCGCAACCTGCAAGGCGGGATCGGCTATCCATTGCGATACCACGGCACGAATTATATAAATATCGTCAGGGACAATGCGCTTATCCGCCAATCGGTGACCAGCCTCTTGCAGGCGCTGAACCAAGACAAGCCCCGAGGTGTCATTTTCCTCGGTGCGAGTGTCGGAAACGGTAAGGACGGCGATTTCCAAAGGGATAAACTGCCTTTCGCCACTCATTTCATCAGTCTCCCACCGCCAACCCCAGATAGCGCCGCTTGAGCGCCTGGGCCAGTGCATGCACCGCCATGGCGTAATGGGTGCTATGGTTATAACGGGTTATGACGAAGAAATTGTGCAAGCCCAGCCAATACTCGTCGCCGGAATTACCCCGCAACAAAAGTAGGCTCGGATTCTCCCCAGCGGACACCTCGTTGGCCGGAGTGATGCCAGCGGTAGCGAGTTCTGACAGGGAATATTGCTTGTCATATCCAGTGGGCAGAGTAACCTCGCCTGCCACCAACGCTGGCACGACAACGGCTTCGCCCGGATGCCAGCCGTGCTCGGAAAAATAATTGGCGATGCTGCCAATGGCATCCTCTGGATGCCACAGGTCGCGTCGGCCGTCGAGGTTATGATCCACCGCCCACTTCAGGAAGCTGCCAGGCATAAACTGCCCCAAACCCATCGCGCCGGCAAAAGAGCCACGCGGTTCCAAAGGATCAATATTCTCGGTCTGCGCCATCACCAGAAAATTCTCCAACTCCTCGGTGAAATAATCGCTCCTGCGGGGGTAGTCAAAAGCCAGCGTGGTTAGGGCATCAAGCACCCTGTCCTTACCCATGTTACGACCATAGATGGTCTCCACACCCATGATTCCAAGTATGTATTCTGGCGGCACACCATAGCGTTGCTCGGCCTGGCTTAGTGCTTGGGCGTGTCGTCGCCAAAAAGCCACGCCACTTTCGATATGAAGTTCGGTCAGAAACTGGGCTCGGTATTTTGACCAAGAACCCGGGCGCGGTGTGCCTTGGCTGGGTCCGCCTTGGCGGTTCATATAATCCAAGGTCCATTGCTTGCGTCGAGCCTGCGAAAACAAGCCATAGAGATAATTGCGGGGCATGCCATGCGCTGCTTCCATGTGCAAGATAAACTCATTTAGCTGCGGATAACCCGCAAAGTCCCCAGTGACCCGGTCAGCGGAAAACTGTCCGGGCATGTTTAGATTCGGTAATTGTTGCCCGGTCTGCGTTGACGGGGGAGGTTGCAGCACGGGTTCCTGTTTCACCGCTTTGTGGCCCGAACAGCCGGCCAATGTGAGGATGAGCAATATAAGATTGATTTTCATGGTTTTAATCGCACCCCTTTTACGTTGCGTCGTTGCGCCGTTGCGTGAGACTTTCTTTTTGTTTGATGGCAAAGGCAACGTCCGCCGCTTGGCGGTTTTCGCGGATGTCATGCACACGGAATATGTTGATCCCTGCCATTACGCCTAAAGCCGTGGTCGCCACCGTCGCAGCAAGCAATTCGCGGGGGCGGGACTCATTGCAAACAGCCCCCATGAAGCGCTTGCGGCTGGTTCCTAGCAGTGTGGCATACCCTGTCGCCGCAAACCGGTTTAGATTGGCCAACAAAACCAAGTTGTCGTCCTTGCGTTTTCCAAAGCCTATTCCGGGATCAAGAATGATATTTTCACTGCGGATTCCAGCGGCTTGCGCCGCATCGGCCCGTTCCATCAAGAAGCCAAGGACTTCCTCCACGACATCCCTATAGCGTGGATCGTCTTGCATGGTGCGGGGCGTTCCCTGCATATGCATAAGCACGATGGGGACACCTCGCTCCGCTATAAGGCCAAAAAGGCTAGGGTCCGCCCGCCCCGCCGTGACATCGTTGATTATTGTCGCGCCTGCGCTTAGCCCGGCCTCCGCCACTTCCGACAGGCTAGTGTCTACACTGATCAAAGTATCGTGGGGAAGCAAATGCCGTAGTTCCTTAATCACCGGGGCGATGCGGGCAATTTGTGCGGATGCGCCCGTCGGATCGGCACCAGGACGGGTAGACTCACCACCTACATCAATGATGTCGGCCCCTTGTCTTGCCATGTCTTGGGCATGGTGCAAGGCACATTCTTGGTCGGAAAAAAGCCCGCCGTCGGAAAAGCTATCCGGGGTCACATTGAGAACCCCCATAATGAGGGGCTTGGTTGTTCGAATTTTTTCCGTGAGCAGCATTGCAAAACATCGCCAAAGTGAGAGAATTATTTTTAAACCACCGATTTTCCGTCGGGTTTAGCTTTCGCATAGTTTGTATCGAATTTTACTCTATTTAGACAAAATTTAACCATCATTACGCGTGATAGCTTAAGATAACTGATGTTACGCACCCGTAGGCTCACTACCATTAAGTTAAGCGTTTAATCGGAACGCCAAGCCCCAGCTTGGCATCAGGGTGTACCGCGCCAAGCTGGGGCTTGGCGTTCTCAAAGGCTGATTTCACGCTTAATGCACCTTAACTTAATGGCAGTGACCCGTAGGCTGGAAACGCCCACAGCATTGTAGCCCGGATTGCGCCGCAAGCGGCTCCATCCGGGCTACGGCCTGCGCGTTTGCGTAACATCAGACATTAAAATAATGACAATACTTCTTACTTTAAAATAGCAGGGCAAGTAATCGTGATCGGGCAGTCCTTAAGTCGAGAGGTCGGGAAGCCATCCGAAGGCGGTATTTTAGTCGTTGATGACGATCCTGCCGGTCTGCAACTCATTGTCGATCTGATGGGTAAACAGGGTTATCATGTTCGACCAGCCAATAGCGGGGAGTTGGCTTTACGTTCCGCCGCCAGCCGCCTTCCCGAGTTAATCCTGCTGGATATCCAAATGCCCGGCATGGACGGTTATGAAGTTTGCCGACGCCTGAAAAGTGATCCGAAAACTCGCGACGTTCCCGTGCTTTTCATTTCAGCACTCCACGACACCGAAAGCAAAGTTCTCGGCCTTAGGGTGGGGGCGGTGGATTTCGTGACTAAGCCCTACCAAGCGGAAGAAGTGCTTGCCCGCGTGCATACCCACTTGTTGTTGGCCCGCACCCGAAACGCCTTGGATGCGATGTGTTTGCAACTGACAGAACGAATCGTCGAACGAAACAATAACCTCGAAGCCATGTCCGACGCACTAGAGGCTAAGGTGGCCGAGCATCAGGCAACGGCTGAAAAGCTTCGCCTAGCCAGTAAGGCGATAGAGTCTTCAGGTGATGCCATCGTCATTACCGATGGACAAGGAATAATGCTATCCGTGAATCCGGCATTCTCCGCCATCACTGGCTACGAGCCAGGTGAGATTCTAGGCCAATCGCCAAAAGTGTTATTGTCTTACCGTTCTCCCCAAGATTTTCCGGTAATGCTTTCAAACTCTTTGTCTGCAACTGGCGCATGGTCAGGCGAGGTTTGGATCCAACCTAAAAGTGGTAAAATATTACCCATCTGGCTGAACATCTCGCCAGTCCAGAACGAACAACTTGTCAAAACCCATTATGTGGGTATATTTTTTGATATATCGAGTATCAAAAAAGCCCAAGCCCGAATTGACTATCTGGCGCATCACGACGTGTTGACTGGATTGCCAAACCGTGTCCTGTTGCGGGATCGGTTTGAAATGGCCGCCGCCATGGCCGACCGGTTAGCACAGCCGATAGGCGTGTTTTTCATTGACCTCGACCACTTCAAAAGCATCAATGACGCATTGGGCCATCCTACCGGCGATAAATATCTGCAAAACATCGCCAAACGCATTAAACATTCCATTCGCAATTCCGATTCGTTGTGCCGTATAGGAGGCGATGAATTCATTGCTTTGATCTGCCAAATCAAACCGAAAACCGATCTCAAGGGGATTGCCGAGAAAATCATTGCCTGCATCAGTGCGCCGATTGAGATTGATGGCCATGAATTACAGCGTTCTGCCAGTATCGGCATCGCTCGCTATCCTGATGACGGACTGGATATCGACACGTTGATCAGAAAAGCCGACACAGCGATGTATCGGGCTAAAGATCAAGGCCGCAATTCGTGCGCATCCTTCTGCGGACACATGGATGAGGAAGTGGAACACAAGCTCAACTTAGAGTGTGCGCTGGGCCAAGCACTGGAACGCAATGAGCTTTTCTTGCGTTATCAGCCGCAGGTCGATCTACAGACCGGCAAAATTGTGGGCATGGAGGCACTGGTGCGCTGGCAGCGCCCCGGAATGGGCGAGGTGTCACCTGATGCCTTTATCAGACTGGCCGAAGAGTCGGGGCTAATCGTCCGGCTTGGCAAATGGGTGATTGAGGAGGCCTGCCGACAAGCCCGATTCTGGGTTGGGCAGAATCTGTGCGTCCCCATTTCTGTCAATATTTCCGCGACCGAACTGCGACGCGGGCATGTTGCCATGATCGTCGATGATGCGCTGAGATGCAACGGCCTGTCATCGGTTTGGCTGGTGGTGGAAATCACCGAATCCGGGCTGATTGACGATACCTCCCAGACCCGCGCAATGTTGGAACATTTGGGGAAACTGGGCGTACATCTGGCCATTGACGATTTTGGCACTGGCTACTCGAGCTTCGCCTATTTGCGCCGGTTTGCCGTTTCCCAACTTAAGATCGACCAAAGTTTCGTCGCTCGCATGAAGCAGGATTCTGAAGACCACGCAATCGTCAACGCCATCATTCAACTGGCTAATATTTTGCGCATACCCACTGTCGCCGAGGGCGTGGAAACCCAGACACAATGCCAATTGTTGATCGCCGGAGGCTGCCAAATTGGCCAAGGCTATTTGTTTTCCAGGCCCTTGTTGCCCGACGAAGCATCCGCAGCTTTGCGAAGAGGGTATTGTGGGTAAGCCTTTTTGATGCCAATTGTATTCCAATGGTCACTCGAAGGGGAGGGTTCCAAACCCGCCCAACAAAATAGAATCTTAAGGGCGGGTTTGGAACCCGCCCCTACGAACATTCCGCGATTAATTTGAAAATCGAATGAGGTAAAACATGAAAAAGCAGAAGAACGCATCGACTCCTAAAAGCCTCGATTCTGAAGAAAACTTCCGCTTGTTGGTCGATAGTGTCACAGACTATGCCATTATGATGATCGACCCCGAAGGCCATGTCACTAGTTGGAATACCGGGGCGGAAAAAATCCTGGGCTTTCACAGCGAAGAGATTATAGGCAAACATTTTTCTTGTTTTTATACTTCGGAAGCCCTAGCTAGCGGCATACCAAGGAACGAACTTGATTTAGCCTCCACACAGGGCCGTATCGAAAACGAGGGTTTACGGAAACGCAAAGACGGTACATTTTTTTGGGCCAACACCATCATAACGCCTCTGTGCGACGAAAAAGGCATCATTTTTGGCTACACCAATATCACCCGTGAGTTATCCGACCGCAAAAAGGCAGACTACACCCGCAGCCTTATCGAGGCCAGTCTTGATCCATTGGTGACCATCGCCCCGGACGGCAAGATCACCGATGTGAACGCCGCCACTGAAACCATCACCGGGTGTTCACGCTCGGAACTTATAGGCACTGATTTTTCCAATTATTTCACCAGTTCGGAAAAGGCCAGCGACGGATACCGGCAGGTTTTCCGCGAAGGCCAAGTGCGGGATTATCCTTTGGAAATCCGTAATAGCGACGGACGGGTGACTTCTGTCCTTTACAATGCCTCGGTCTACCGGGACGAGAGCGGGGCGGTCGTGGGCGTTTTCGCGGCTGCCCGTGACATTACCGAGCGCAAGTTATCAGAAGAACGCATCAAACAGCAAAGCCAAGAAATTCTGGAACTCTCCACCCCGGTCATGCAAGTTTGGCAGGGTGTGGTGGCAGTGCCCTTGATCGGCTGTCTCGACAGCCAACGCACCCAGCAATTTATGGAGCGTTTGCTCGACCGGATAGTCGAAACCAACTCGCCGGTCGCCTTGGTGGACATTATGGGAGTGCCGACCATTGACACCCAAACCGCGCAGCATCTGATCGAGACCATCACAGCCGTAAGGCTGCTGGGTGCCCAAGTGGTTCTAACCGGTGTCCGGCCCGCCATCGCTCAAACCTTGGTCCATTTAGGGATCGACCTTTCAGGGATCACCACCCGTTCATCGTTGGCCGCAGGTCTGTTGGTGGCTTTGGATCTGCTTAAGTTGCAAGTGGTCAATAAGTCCGACAACCGTTAAAGGGGGCTGCCATGGCCAATGGAAATATTTCCGTCATCAAGATTCGGGACATTCTGCTCGTCACCGTCCCCTCCGATCCTGATGACTGCACCGTCAGTGAACTTCAAGAACAAGTGCTATCCAGCATGGAACGCCATAGTGCCAAGGGCTTGATCCTTGATATATCCACTGTCGAAACGATAGATTCCTTTTTTGCCCGCACCGTGTCGGAGACGGTCAAGATGGTGGCTCTAATGGGTGGGCTGACGGTCCTCTCCGGGATGCGCGCTTGCGTGGCCATCACCACTACACAATTGGGGCTGTCACTGGATAAAACGCTCACGGCCTTGGATGTTGACCGGGCCATGGAGTTGCTGTCGGACACATTGAACAGATCGGAGGGCCGCAAATGAATTCCCATTGTAAAGGTGAGATGCCGATTGATACAGAAAATGATATTGTCATGGCCCGAAAATATGTGCGCGAGGCGGCCGTCGCGCTGGGTTTCGGCGTGACCGATGTGACTCGCATCGTCACGGCTACTTCGGAGCTGACCCGTAACATCTATGTCTACGCTGGCTCCGGCATCATCCGTTGGCATCCTATCAACGGCAACGCCGCTGGACTCGAATTGGTCTTTGAAGACCATGGCCCTGGCATCGCCGATGTGTCGCTTGCCTTGAAGCCGGGGTATACCACCAGTAAAGGCTTGGGCATGGGATTGCCCGGCTCCAAGCGACTGATGGACGAAATGGAAGTGCTTTCTGAAATTGGCAAGGGTACGATCATTCGCATTAGAAAATGGTTAAAACGCTAAT
The DNA here is from genome assembly GCA_003242955.1 of Candidatus Methylumidiphilus alinenensis. Lineage (GTDB taxonomy): Bacteria > Pseudomonadota > Gammaproteobacteria > Methylococcales > Methylococcaceae > Methylumidiphilus > Methylumidiphilus alinenensis. Next base: position 38,425 of record QJPH01000187.1, on the reverse strand, counting down.
AGTGCCGCTGCCGCCTGCACAACGCATTGAAGTGATGCACAGTGCCGAAGTCGCCATGGCAAGGCGTGTGGCCCGGCAACTTGCAGAGGCGGTCGGCATTGACCCACGAAGTTGCGACGAAGTTGCCTTGGTAGCCAGTGAACTCGCTTCCAATCTGGTCAAACATGCTGGTGGGGGCAGCTTGCTATTGGTTCCGCTTTCCATTCCCCCCCGCACGGGGCTTCAGATTGAAGCCATTGACAATGGAGCCGGCATCCCCAATATCCATCTGGCTATGACCGATGGCTATTCGACATCAGGCAGTCTCGGCTATGGGCTGGGGACGGTCAATCGCCTGATGGATGAGTTCGAGATAATACCTCGTAACGAGCATGGCATCCACATCGTTTGCCGCAAATGGGTGGGCGGCCATTCGCCCAGCATTAGACCTTGCCCGTTTGAAGTAGGCATCGCCACACGCCCAAAGTTAGGTTTTGACCAAAACGGCGATGATTTCGTGGTAAAGCACTGGCTAGGCCATACCCTAGTCGGAGTCATCGACGGACTAGGCCATGGGGAACTTGCCCATCTTGCTTCTGTAGCAGCCCGAAATTATGTGGAATCCCATTACGACCTGCCGCTTGATGCCTTGTTTCGTGGGGCAGGTATCGCCTGCCGTGGCACACGCGGCTGTGTCATGGCTTTAGCCCAATTCGACTGGGAACGCGAGAAGATCACTTTCGGTTCGATAGGGAACATTGATGCGCGGGTCATAGGCAATTCAACCCCGGTCAATTTGATCGTTCGGCGGGGTATTGTTGGACTGAACACACCCGAAGCGCATATCAGCGAACATGCATGGCGTTCAGAATACATGCTGGTGCTTTATTCGGACGGAGTGTCTACCCGGTGGAACTGGCAGGACTTCCGCCAATTGATTGGCAAAACCGCGACGCAGATTGCACGGGACATGCTTCACGCCTTGGCCAAACCGACCGATGATGCCACTATTCTTATCGTCAAAAAGACGCCCCGATGATCCCTAAAAACCAAGCACATTTTGTAGGGGCGAATTTATTCGCCTATGGGCGGCTGAAGCCACCCCTACATATAACCAAAAAAATAAAATTGGAATGATACATCAGGCGCATCAGCAATCCAACATCGCGGACTATCAGATCATCCGTATCCTGCAAGAAGAATTGGCCGAGACTAATCGCGGCCTGATCGCTTTGTCGATGGAATTGGAACAGCGGGTGGACGAACGAACCTTTGAGTTACGAGCAACTCAAGACGAACTACAGCAAACCAATTCGGATTTGTTGATGTTGACGATGGAACTGGAAGACCGTGTCGCTGATCGGACAGAGGATTTGACTAAAGCCATTGATGCCTTGCAAAAAGAGATTGCCGAGCGCAAGAAGGTAGAAAGTGCATTGGAGAGATACCAAAACCATCTTGAAGAACTTGTCAAGGAACGGACTTTCGAGATGGAATCCGCCAGACGGCAGGCGGAAGCGGCCAGCCAATCCAAATCAATGTTTCTTGCCAACATGAGCCATGAATTGAGGACACCAATGAATGCCATCCTCGGTTTCAGCGGTTTGCTGATGCGGGATGATGCCCTGACCGGCAAACAGTTGGAATATCTGGAAATTATAAGCCGCAGCGGCAAGCATCTGCTTGCATTGATCAATGATGTCCTCGACATGTCTAAAATTGAAGCCGGACAAATTGAACTCGACAACAGCCCCTTTGACCTAGCTGCGTTGATCCAAGATATCGTTGATATGGTACGTGGGCGGATTGCCGAAAAAGGACTGCAATTGTTGGTTGAACAGCCTTACGGGTTGCCTCGCCACATCCTTGCCGACGAAGCCAAGCTGCGCCAAATTCTGATAAATCTGTTGAGCAACGCCGTTAAATTTACCCCGCAGGGCTGCATCACCCTAAGATTTGACAACTTGCCTGACGTTGACACACTCAAATTGCTGATTGAAGTTGAGGACACTGGCATAGGCATCAGCCCGTCCGACCAGTCCCATATCTTTGATGCGTTCTTCCAAGTTGGAGGAAAGGCGATGGAACGCGGCACAGGCTTAGGCTTAGCCATCAGCAGCCAATTCGTCAAACTGATGGGTGGCATCCTCAGCGTCCAGAGCATTGTTGGCAAAGGTTCCGTATTCAGAGTGGAGCTACCGATTGAATTTGCCGAGGAAATAACTCTCCCCCAGGAGCTTGAAGACGTGGGCGATGTCATCGGACTTGAACCGGGACGCGACGCATACCGCGTCCTCATCGTCGAAGACCAGAGGGAAAATGCCTTACTATTGCAAACCCTAATGGAGAAAGTCGGTTTTGAGGTCCGAATGGCTGAAAATGGGGTTGCTGGAATTGAACTGTTCCAGAATTTCAAACCCCATTTCATTTGGATGGATCGGCGCATGCCGGTGATGGATGGCATTGAGGCAACCCGCCGCATTCGCGCCATGGAAGGTGGGCAGTCGGTCAAAATTGTGGCGGTGACCGCATCGGTGTTCAAGGAGCAGCGTAGCGAATTGTTGTCTGCCGGCATGGATGAGATTGTCAACAAACCTTTCCAGCCAGAGGATATCTTCGGTTGCATGGCTAAGCATTTGGGTTTACGTTTCATCCGGCAAACTAGGGGTAAACCCGAATCGCAGGCTCCCGTCAGCGCAATGTCACTTGCAACGCTCCCTGCCGGATTGCGGTCGGATTTGTGGGAAGCCTTGATGGATTTGGATACGAACCGAATCGACAAGGTCGTCGGGCTGATTGCAGAGTTTGACACCGGGTTGGGGCAGGTTTTGTGCTTTCACACCAAATCTTATCAGTACACCGCCATTATTCATGCGTTGGAAGAAACGAATAAATCAGTGGTTAGTGGTGTCAGTGGGGCAGGAAAAACCTAGCCGGACAGGATTTGTAATCCCGTCCGTAACGTTTTGTCGTTAGGCAGGCATGGTTTACACACAAAACGCAAGCGACAGGGTTGCAAACCCCGTCGCGCCTTGTTCGAAATGAGAATTGGCGCCCAGCAGGCACTTGGCGCTTCTCACCGTCGATGGCGTTATAATGATGGCGGCAAGCCCTAATCGACAACCCACAAAATTGAGTTAAGCTATCATGAGCATACTAGCCAAACATCCTGTTATTGCTTTCAGCCTTGGCCTCGCAGCTGGCTTTCTGATCCATAAATACCGTAAGGAAATTATTGAATCGGCAACCGGGATCACTGAAAAAGGCAAGGAATTCGTCTTGCAGCAAAAGGAAACCCTGTCTGATGTCCTCGCCGAAACGAGGGAGGCCGACGAGTTATTTGACTAACTTGATTCCTGGCGGATGTTACGCGCGGTTATCGCCACAATTCAAATCCCCGCCAGTGCCGAGTCCAAATCACGAATCAAATCATCTACATCCTCAATCCCCACCGAGATTCGCACCAGCCCTTCGCTGATGCCTAGGGAGAGCCTGACTTCTTCCGGTACGGAGGCATGGGTCATGATGGCGGGGTGTTCGATCAGGCTTTCCACCCCGCCTAGGCTTTCCGCCAAAGTGAACAGTTCGCAACGTTCCAGGAAACGCCTCGCTTCCTCCACACCGCCTTTCAGGACGGTCGCTATCATGCCGCCATAGCCACTCATTTGCCGACGCGCAAGATAATGCTGGGGATGGCTGGGCAAACCAGGGTAGATGACCCGCTCAATCTTGGGGTGGCGGTCAAGCCACTGCGCGATGATGGTTGCGTTTTCAGTGTGCCGCTCCATGCGGATGCCCAATGTCTTCAGTCCGCGCAATGCGAGGAAACAGTCGAACGGGCTGGCGATGGCCCCGACGGCGTTTTGCAGAAATCGCAAAGGCTCGGTCAACTCTTCGTTGCCGCAAACCACAATGCCGCCAATGATATCGGAATGGCCATTGAGGTACTTGGTCGCCGAATGCAGGACCAAGTCGAAGCCGAACTCGATGGGTCTTTGCGCCCAAGGGGTGGCGAACGTGTTGTCGGCCACGGCGATTAAGCCCCGTTCCCCGGCGATTTCTGCCACCATTTCAAGATCGACCAGATTAAGCAAGGGATTGCTTGGCGTTTCCAGCCAAATCATTCGCGTGTTATCGCGGACCAAAGCCTCAATGGACCGCCGCGTTTGCATGTCAGTATAGCTGAACTCCAACCCGGCCGAGCGCCTGCGGACTTGCTCGAACAACCGCCTCGAACCTCCATAGAGGTCATCCAATGCAATGACATGGGAGTTTGCATCCAGCAAGTCGAGGACGGTGGCCGACGCACTCAAACCGGAGGCAAAGGCGAAACCGGCCAAGCCATCTTCCAAGCTGGCGACGCAATCTTCGTAGGCAAAGCGGGTAGGATTCTGACTGCGCGAATACTCAAAACCTTTATGCTCACCGGGAGCGGATTGAACATAGGTGGAGGTGGCATAAATCGGTGTCACCAATGCCCCGGTTGAGGGGTCGGGCGGCTGGCCCGCATGGATGGCGCGCGTGTCAAACCCTAAGTTTTTACGTGTCTTGGTCATTTCGGGCTCAATCCGCCAAGCCGGCAAACAGCGCTGTGCTAAGATAGCGTTCGCCGAAGGAGGGTATGATAGTCACAATCAACTTGCCTTCGCTTTCCTGTCGCTTACCCACCTCCAAGGCCGCCCAAAGGGCGGCGCCAGACGATATCCCCACCAATAGCCCCTCTTCTTTGGCAGCGCGACGGGCGGTGCTTAAGGCATCTTCATTTTCGACGCAAATAACCTCATCGTAAATTTGCGTGTTCAAAATGCTCGGAACGAAGCCCGCGCCGATACCTTGGATGGGGTGCGGACCCTTCGCACCCCCGGAGAGCACAGGGGAGGCAGCCGGTTCGACGGCAAAGACTTTGAAGCCTGGCTTGCGCTCTTTAAGCACTTCGCCCACCCCGGTGATAGTCCCGCCCGTGCCTATGCCGGCGACTAGGATGTCGGCCTTTCCTTCAGTGTCGCGCCAGATTTCTTCGGCAGTGGTTTTTCTGTGGATGTCCGGGTTGGCCGGGTTATTAAACTGTTGCGGTATGTAATAGCGCGAATCGGAAGCGGCCAATTCCTCGGCACGTCGAATCGCCCCACCCATGCCTTCCGTGCCAGGTGTCAGTATGAGTTCAGCCCCATAGGCACGCAACAACATCCGCCTTTCCTTGCTCATGGTTTCCGGCATGGTCAGAATAAGCCGATACCCCCGCGCGGCACAGACCATGGCAAGGGCAATGCCGGTATTGCCGCTGGTGGGTTCGACTATAATGGTTTCCGGTTTGATCAGTCCGGCTTTTTCAGCGGCATCAATCATCGCCACCCCAATTCTATCCTTGACGCTGTGGGCCGGATTGTAAAACTCCAGTTTGGCTACGATGTCGGCCTTTAAGCCTTCCGCCATGCGGCGGATGCGAACTAGGGGTGTGTTGCCGATCAGGTCAGTAACGCTGTTTGCTATAGCCATTTCATACCCTCGTGAATTAGTTTATGGACAAATTGAGTGCGGTGACGATAATTCCACATAAACTTAATTTTATATTATCCATCACACCGTAGCGTATTTTTTTATCGCCTACTAAATTTTGCGGTATCATCGTTCAGAATAATCGGAAAATGTGACGGGTAAAACCATGTGCCAACTGCTCGGCATGAACTGCAATGTGCCAACTGATATTTGTTTTTCCTTTGAAGGCTTCCATGTGCGGGGAGGGCTGACCGACCACCATCGCGACGGTTGGGGCATTGCCTTCTTTGAAGGCCGGGGTTGTCGGGTTTTTTTGGACTCCAAAGCCACAATCGAGTCACCGGTGACTGATATCGTGCGCAAATATCCGATCCACTCGAAGAACGTCATAGCCCATATCCGCAAGGCGACCCAAGGACACGTCGCGTTAGAGAATTGTCATCCGTTTCAGCGCGAACTGTGGGGGCGTTACTGGATATTTGCCCACAACGGTAATTTGGAGAATTTCCATCCCGAAAAATTTGAATTATTTCGGCCCGTCGGCCAAACTGACAGTGAGCAGGCTTTTTGCCATCTGCTTGAACGGATAAGCAGGGAGTTTCCAAGTGGCTATCCGGGCAGTTTGGAAATATACCGGTTTTTAGGAAAAGTGGCTGGTGATATATCATCTTTTGGAACCTTCAATTTTCTGTTGTCCAACGGCGAGTTCTTGTTCGCCCATTGTTCCACCAAGCTGTATTACTTAGTCCGCAAAGCGCCTTTTGGCGACGCTCATTTGATCGACCAAGACATCACCGTAGACTTCAGCCAAGTCGCGGGTAAAAACGACAAAGTAGCGGTGATTGCCTCTGCCCCTTTGACGGATAATGAAGCCTGGATTGCCTTGACACCTGGTCAATTGTTAATGTTTTATGAAGGCGAGCCAGTTTTTTTGTTGTAAATTGGGCGATTTCCGTAACGCCGTTAATCTGGTTAAAATAATTGGCTGGTTCCCAAGCTCCAGCTTGGGAACCCTTACCTATCAAGCGCCTGCTTGCTCGTTGACCGTTCCTCGGGAAGCAGGAGCTTCAAAGACCGCGTTCCCAAGTGGAGCTTCACTGCCATTAAGTTAAGCCGTCATACCGGCAGGGATTGCCGGTATCCAGAACACAGGGATGTGAATCTAGCCTGCCCTCCATGGCCTCTGGGTTCGGGCATTCCCTGCCGGAACGACGCGATTTTTCTTAACTTAATGGCAGTGAAGCTGGAGCTTGGGAACGAGCTAAAAAAACTATTTTTTTAGGAGTAACCCTAATATGACCGAACATCTTGTCGCGGCGATTCAATTTGCCGCCAGTACCGATGTGAAAACTAACCTGAAAACTGTGGCCACACTCGTTGCCAAAGCCGCCGACAGGGGGGCCGGACTCGTCGTTTTGCCTGAAAATCTTGCACTGATGGGATACCAGGAAACTGACAAGCTTCAATTCGCCGAAGTCGAGGGCAACGGACCCATCCAAGACTTCCTGTCCGACTTGGCTTCAAGCGCTTCGGTCTGGCTGATCGGTGGGACCATACCGATACATTCGTCACCCGGCAAGGTGCATGCCAGCAGCCTAGTGTTCGACGACTCGGGCGTGTGCGTGGGCCGCTACGACAAAATCCATTTGTTTGACGTAGACGTGCCTGGCAGCACAGAGCAATACCGGGAGTCTGCTACCATTGACGCCGGCAATACCCCGTTAGTGATTGATTCGCCATTCGGCAAACTGGGTGTGACGGTATGCTACGATCTGCGCTTCCCTGAACTCTACCGGCAATTGGCGGATGCCGGGGTGGAAATTCTTGCCGTTCCCGCAGCATTCACCGCCAAAACGGGTGCAGCGCATTGGGAATTGCTGCTTCGTGCGCGGGCAGTGGAAAACCTTGCCTATGTGGTGGCTGCGGGGCAAGGCGGGGTGCATGAAAACGGGCGGGAAACCTACGGCAACAGCATGATAGTCGACCCCTGGGGTACAGTGGTAGCGAGGCTGGGTACGGAACCCGGCGTGGCCGTGGGGCAAATCGACTTGGAAAGCCAAAAGCATTACCGGGAAGTTTTCCCGGTCCTCACTCACCGAAGGCTGGATTCGGTGCGATTCCTTTAAACTTCCCCACCCCAAAAGGGCGGGGGAATTCATAGGCACTTGATGACATGGCAAGGGCGCAATGGCGTTACGCAACCGTGTAGGCCGTAGCCCGGATGAAACCCGCTCTTGCGGGTGCAATCCGGGTAAAACCAGCCGCAAAACCCGGATTGCGCCGTACAGCGGTTATTGAAATCTGGCAATAATAATTGTGGCCGTTTATCCCGGATTACGCCGCAAGCGACTCCATCCGGGCTACAGGGCCGTAAGGGCGTAGCGGTACTCCGCGTATTGCGCCGAATGAGAATGGCATCCATGCGGCGCAATACGCCGGTGTACCGGCTATTCCGCCCTTCGAGGTTCAAGTATGGCAGATTGACTTAATAGCAGCACAGGAAACCGTGGGAACGATCAAACAATCAAAACATCACCTTCGGGCTTTGACTATCTTTCTGTTGCCTTCCACTGCCACGCGATCATGTTCCCTCTGTAGCAATTCGTCCTCCCATTCCTTGTATTCCTTGGCGATTACATCGTGAAATTCAGGCCATCGGGCTTTCAGCAGTTGGAAATCTGCCGCCGCTGCCTCACTTTCGGAGGGCGGCAAAGAACTAATGTAAATTGAAGCATAGACATAATGCGGCGCAACCCACTTGCTGCGTTTGTCGATGTAGGTGGAACTGTCGTTGCAACGGCAGAAAAAGAAATCGGCAATCAAACCCGATTTATTGCTATGAAGCGTCCGGTCAAGAACCACCCATCCATGCTCTTTGCTGTAACCCCACCAAGGGGGCGCATCCAATACTTTTGCCATATCTGTCCCTCAAAATTTAGCGCTGCCACTAATCAACCACGGGTTGGCGGTCAGAGACACTATTAGTTAGGAATAACTTAATTGTCATTTTACCGGCTTGCGTTTGGTCTTCCCCTTGCTTTCCTTGCGGGGGCTGTTGCCTTTCATTTGAGCTTTCATCATCGTGCTCCTTGGATTAATCGAAATCTAACTCATAACCATGATGCGCCTATTTTCCCTAAATTGACAGCAATATTTCCAACTCACTGCCGCACATACCAATTGCAATCAATTTTGTAAGCCACCGCCTGCCCAACCAAGGCCGAGGTGTGGATATTGACTTTGACCATGGCCATGCGCAGCAGCCGGGGCAAAAGCTTACCGCCATTGTCGGAGCGGTAAATCAAATCGGCCCAATGTTGACGCCGCCAAATCAATTCTTTGGGATCTTCGTAGCTTATGGCGCATAAGTCGTGTTCACCCAAAGCCTTTAAACTAGCTTGCTCGGATTCACGGGCGACTTGATGGAGGATTTTCACGCAGAGATCCGGGGTACGCAGCCTGAGATTAGACCCCAGACTATCGAATATCTCGTCAAGGCGTTCTTTGCTTATCATGGGGACCACATTTCAATCGTGAGTTGTAAAGGATGCTTAGTCATAATGCACCAATTCATAAGGCAGTGCGGGCTTTTTGCCGGCCGCCAAATCGGTAAGGAATTTCCAGAAGGCATTAGCCGAAGGCGGGCAACCGGGCAGGAAGTAATCCACCTTGACCAATTCATGAATGGGATGGACTTTATCGAGAAGCAATGGCAATTCTATGTCGTTGGGGACTTGAGGGTTCTCCAAGCCTTCGCCAGTGAGATAGGCTTCGGCAAGGCATTCTTCCAAAGGCACGAAATTTCGCATGGCCGGCAAACCGCCATTGATGGCACAAGCACCGATAGCCACAAGAATTTTGCAGGACTTGCGGAACTCGCGCAGGGTGTGGACATTTTCGCTGTTACAGACGCCACCCTCAATCAGGCCAATGTCCACAATCTCGCTACAGTGCTTGATATCGGTAAACGGTGAACGGTCAAATTCAATGACCTCGGCCAAATCGACGATGCGTTCATCAATGTCAAGAAAAGACATGTGGCAGCCAAAACACCCGCCTAGGGAGGTGGTGGCGACTTTCAACTTAGCCATGGTTCTTTTCCTCCTGTGCCATTCCTGCGGCCATTGACACTTCCCCAATAGGCTTGTTGTCGTAGATGCGCTGACCAATCGGAATTTCGAAGCCATGCCGCTTGACGATGATAGCGCCGACCGGACACACATGGGCAGCCTTGTCGGTGGCTTCCATGCTGCTATCCTTGAGTTGACCACTGGGTGAATTGACTATCAGGTGGTTGTTGATGCCGCGCCCGGAAATGGCAAAAACGTCTTTGCCATCCACTTCATGGCTGGCCCGCACACACATTTCGCAAAAAATACAGCGGTTGCGGTCAAGCAGAATGTCCGGGTGTGATGAGTCTGTCTCCCGTTTGGGGTAAAACAGTGGAAAGCGGTTATCCAGCATATTCAGCGAATAGGCAATCGCTTGAAGTTTACAATTGCCGCTTTTCTCGCAACCAGGGCAGAGATGGTTGCCTTCGACGAACAACATCTGGATGATGGTGCGCCGATTTTCGTTCAACTCCTTGGTATTGTTCAAAATGTTTTGACCCTCGGCGGCAGGAAAGGTGCAGGCGGAGCTGTTGCGACCGTTTATTTTTACCTCGCATAGCCTGCAGTTGCCCTGGGGGATTAGCTCGGGATTGTGACAAAGGTGCGGAATGTAAATGCCCGCACGGATCGCCGCTTCCATGATGGTGTCCCCATCTTTAAACGAGACCGGCTTCCCGTCAATGGTTAATGTATTTTTACTCATATTCCCTCCTGTTCCAAATGGGCCATGGCATCGTCCCGCGCACTCATCCGTCTGGCGGTTTCCAATGACTCGTCCAAATCAAACCCTGGCTCGAAGCTAACATCCTTGAGACGGGCCTTGTAGGCATCGGGGAAATGCGATAATGTGCTCAAAACTGGGTTGGCGGCGGATTGCCCAAGTCCGCAATGGCTGGTGGTTTTGATGAACCGGGCAAGGCTGGCCATTCCAACTAGGTCTAAAGCAGCGGAGTGACCTTCGCATATCTTGTCTACTTCGTTCTTCAGTAGGGTCGTGCCAACTCGGCAAGGGGTGCAAAATCCACAGCTTTCATGGGCAAAAAAGTGGGTGAAATTGCGGACGATATCTAAAATATCGCAGCTTTTGTCGAAAACCATGAACGAGCCACCTGTGGCCAAATCCTCAAAGGCCAACTGACGATGGTATTCCCGCCCCGAGATGATGCTCCCCGACGGCCCTCCGACTTGGACAGCCAGGGTATTTTCCGCGCCGCAATCGAGAAGTATCTCGGCGATGGTGACGCCAAAGTCGTATTCGTAAATGCCGGGGCGTTCGCAGTTGCCGCTTACACTGATTATTTTACTGCCCTTGGATTTCTCCGTGCCATGAGTGGCAAACCAAGCCCCCCCGTACAAGGCAATGGCTGCAACGCAGGCAAAGGTTTCCACATTGTTGACCACGGTAGGCTTGCCTAAATAGCCGCTGACCACCGGGTAAGGGGGACGGATGCGAGGGATGCCGCGTTTGCCTTCTAAGGATTCGATCAAGGCCGACTCTTCACCACAGACATAGGCACCTGCACCCATATAGATTTCGATATCAAAATCAAAGCCCTGCCTACCGAGAATGCTGTCGCCCAGAAGGTTTTTTCGACGACGGTCAGCCAGCACCGCTTCCAGTTGAGGGCGCAGATGGAGGTATTCGCCCCGCAGATAGAGAAACCCTTGCTTTGCCCCAACAACGCCGGCACAGACCGTCATGCCTTCAAAAACTTGGTGAGCATGGCTATTGAGGAGTATGCGGTCTTTGAATGTACCCGGCTCCCCTTCGTCGGCGTTGCAAATCACATAGCGCTCATGCTGCCCTGCAATCGGCAATCCATTAAGGTCTTCCGGCCCCTCTGCGCAGTACCTCCATTTCCATGCGGTCTCAAAACCCGCCCCCCCACGCCCGCGCAGACCGGAACGGTTAATCTCCTCAAATATTTCGTCAAACCCATTGCGAACCGCCTGCCTCAAAGCCGCACCCACTTCAATAGGGTTTTCTAGCAACAGGCCGGGATATTGAATATTGTCTTCTATCTTGAAGAACTCTTCGGGCCAGTTTTCCACAGGCACATCACGCTCCACCAATTCGGCGATACTGTCAATGCGATCTCCGTTCAATCGCGATAGCCAATGGCCATTGACTAGTCCGGCAGGCCCTTGGTCACACAGACCTGTGCAAGAGGTGAAACCAAGGCTCACCCGGCCATCGGCGCGTGTTTGGCCCGGTTCAACCCCCAGCTTGGCGGAAAAATAATCCATCAGTTTGCGGCTACCCATCATCTGGTCGGTAATGGAGTCGCTGAGCAAAATGTGGAAGCGGCCTTGTTGTTCTAAGGAAAGTAGGCTATAAAACTCAATTACCTCTTGCACTTGGGTGCGGGGTATCTTCAGTTCGTTGGCGATGTTCTCCCTTGCATCGGTTGGTACGCAATGGAATTCCTCCTGCACATCTCGCAGTATTTGCAACAATTGGGTTGGCTTGCTGTCATGCTTGCGCACAAAGCCTAAAATTTTATCCTGTTCGGTTTCGGACCAAGTCATAAAATAGCACCTATTGGTTGACGAATGGCAGAATTGTAACAGGATAAAGCGGCTTGGGCTTTAGCAATCAACTTTCTCGCACAGTCAAAAATAAAGCATTGATATTATTGAGCAATATTCACCCTTCCATGCCAGCAATTCTCAATTTGGCAAAGATTGTAAGGGCGGGTTTGGAACCCGCCCCTACAGAGGCGATTTAATTTTGAATTATCAATGTATTATGAACAGGATGCGGAATGTCGAATCGTAGGGGCGGGTTCCAAACCCGCCCGGTTTAGTTCAAAATGAGAATTGCTGCTTCTATGCTGGAATGACGAAATTCACATGAGTTTGAGTTAAAATTCCCCGTCCGGCACAGAAAGGCCGACTCGGTTTTTAAAACCGAATCGGTCTAGCCATTAAATTACCTTTGATATGCATGCCTTCCCCCCCTTAAGCCTCTACATCCATATACCCTGGTGCGTCCGCAAGTGTCCTTATTGCGATTTCAACTCCCACGCGGCGACCGGCAGTCTGCCCGAAGCAGCTTATGTCGTAGCGTTATTAGCCGATCTGGAACAGGATTTGACTAAGGTCGCAGGGCGTACAGTGTCAACCGTGTTCATCGGCGGTGGCACACCCAGCTTGTTCAGTGCGGAGGCCATCCGTGCCTTGCTGGACGGCATCGCCGCACGGCTACCTATCGAAAGTCAAGCGGAAATCACTCTCGAAGCCAACCCCGGCACGGCAGAAAGCAGCAAATTCAAAGGTTTCCGCGATGCTGGCATCAACCGTCTGTCCATCGGGATACAAAGCTTCAATGATGGGCATTTACAGGCTTTGGGCCGCATCCACGACAGCCAGGAAGCCAAGCTTGCCGTCGAAATTGCCAAAGCGTCTGGTTTTACCAACTTCAATCTGGATTTGATGTTCGGCCTGCCTAGCCAAACACGCGAGGAGGCGCTGGACGACATTCTCTGTGCGATGGAGTTTCAACCCATGCACTTGTCGTTTTACCAACTGACCTTGGAGCCTAACACGTTGTTTCATAGATACCCGCCCTCGCTTCCCGAAGACGACACCCTATGGAGAATACAGGAAGCCTGCCAAGCACTGCTGGCTGAAAGGGGTTATCACCAATACGAGGTTTCCGCTTATTCCAGAGAGGGTTTCCGCTGTAGCCATAACGTAAACTATTGGCGTTTTGGCGATTATTTAGGGATAGGCGCTGGTGCCCATGGGAAACTCACCGATACTTCTGGTAACATTACCCGTACTTGGAAAATCCGTCACCCGGCCCGTTATTTGGAAACCGCAGGCACTTTAGCGAGCATAGGGGGGTGCGATGTGTTGGAAAAACACGAGTTGCCTCTGGAATTTATGATGAACCACCTACGCTTGAGGGAAGGCTTTGGGGAGGAGGAGTTCACCGACCGCACCGGACTGCCCATGAATGCGCTTGAACCGGCGCTTTCACAGTGCTTAGAAGATGCCTTGTTGGAGAAGTGTGAAGGTTTTATACGCTGTACGGACAAGGGCTGGAATTTTTTGGATGATGTGTTGGGAAAGTTTATATAGAAGATGAAATTTACAGAGATAAAGCAACAAGGCATCCATATCTTGTCTCAATATCTTGGTGATGTGGAGGCTGAAAGGTTTATTTCCTTAATTCAAAGAGAACGCTTCGATTATACAAAGTGGCGGCAAGGGCTGGATGATGAGTCGAGTATTGAGGAAATCAGCCGAAATGCCATGTTGCTCAGAACACGTGATCAAGCCTAATATTTAAACATGAAAGGTGACCACGTTCTCCCGTATTTTCGCTCGCCAAGCGGCTTCATTCGGGCTACGACTGTAATCAATTCGGCGCTGGGATGTTGGGTAAGGGCAACGATGGATATGTCACCCAATCTACGCTGCTCGATATACAGCGTTTTCTTTGACTAAACTAATATAAGAGAAGTTCCAATCAAGCCACTGACTTTAATGAAAACTAGCAAAACCACCATGAAGTTTTTTACTAACTATTTGATGTTGAAAACGCTGTATGTCCCATGAAACATTTTCCCGCCAAGAAGAGCCTCAAGGTTCGAGTGACCGGGGTTTCGGCTTGGTTTTTTGCGGCTTCTTTTTAATCCTTGCCGTTTTAAATTATTTCGCCAAACTTCCATTTCGGATTGATCCGGCTTATCTCACCGCTTGCCCATTCTGGTCCGCCCACCCGGAACTTAAGGGTCATGCCCTGACGCTGACATTCGCTATCGTCAGTGGGGTTTTTTTACTATTGGCGCTAATCGTTCCTAAGGCCTTGGCACCGCTGAATTGGGTATGGACAAAATTCGGTCTTTTGCTCCACAAGATTGTCAGCCCGATAGTCCTGGGCTTTCTGTTTTTTCTGGTGTTCACGCCAATCGGCATCATGATTAGGTTATTCGGCGGCGATCCACTCCGCCTGCGTTTCGATTCCAAAGCCCCATCCTATTGGATTGAGCGATCCCCGCCGGGCCCCGCCCCGGACAGTCTGAAAAATCAATTTTGAGGGTTTTCGATGAGTTTCATTGCTGAGTTATGGCGATTTCTGCGTGTTCGCAAAAAGTTTTGGCTCTTGCCGATTATCATTTCCATGTTGTTGCTTGGCGGATTGTTGGTCTTGGCGCAAGGGTCTGCCATCGCACCTTTTATTTACACGCTATTTTGATGGCTTGCTAACATCATGCGAATTCTAGGCATTTCCGCGTTTTACCACGACAGCGCGGCGGCATTGGTGGGTGACGGGTCAATTATTGCAGCGGCCCAAGAAGAACGCTTCACTCGAAAAAAACACGACTCCGGGTTTCCCCGCCATGCCATCGACTACTGTCTGGATGAAGCCGGAATCGCCCTGGATGACATCGACTTTGTGGTTTTTTACGACAAGCCTTTTTTAAAGTTCGAGCGGCTGCTGGAAACCTACCTTGCTTTCGCCCCAAAGGGTTTCACCTCTTTTCGCAAGGCCATGCCGGTTTGGCTGCGCGAGAAGCTTTTTCTTAAAGATTTGTTGAGCAAGGAGCTGAAGCGTCATGCCCCAAAATTCGATTGGGAATCGAAACTGTTGTTTTCCGAACACCATCTCAGTCATGCCGCCAGTGCCTTCTATCCTTCACCTTTCGAGGAAGCCGCGATACTCACCATGGACGGCGTGGGTGAATGGACTACCACCTCGGTAGCCCTAGGCCATGGAAATGAATTGAATGTCATCAAGGAAATTCATTTCCCCCATTCTTTGGGGCTGTTATATTCGGCATTTACTTATTACACCGGATTCCGGGTCAATTCCGGCGAATACAAAGTCATGGGTCTCGCCCCCTATGGGGAACCACGCTATTTCAATACGATTTTGGATAACTTGATTGATCTCAAGGCTGATGGTTCTTTCCGGCTGGACCTGTCTTATTTCGATTATTGCACCGGCTTGACCATGACTAATGCGAAGTTCCATAAACTCTTCGATGGCCTTCCCCGAAAGCCTGAGGAACGGCTGACCCAAAGGGAAATGGACTTGGCTGCATCAATCCAAGCGGTTACCGAAGAGGTGGTGCTACGCCTGACGCGGTCACTGGCTGCGGAAACTGGCATGAAAAATCTTTGCCTGGCCGGCGGTGTCGCACTTAACTGCGTGGCCAACGGCAAAGTGCTGCGTGACGGCCATTTCCAAAACATCTGGGTTCAACCGGCGGCGGGGGACGCGGGTGGAGCCTTGGGTGCGGCACTGGCCGGCTATTATTGTCACCAGCGTCAACCTAGGTTATTAGATGCCGAAGGCAGGGATGCCATGCATGGCTCTTATCTTGGCCCCAATTTCCGGCAGGATGAGGTTGAAAGGCGCTTGCGGGCAGCGGGGGCACACTTTCATGTGCTGGATGATGAGGCTATCATAGATGCCAGTGCCACCGCCTTGGCCGGGGAGAAAGCCTTAGGCTGGTTTCAAGGCCGCATGGAGTTTGGTCCGCGCGCCTTGGGAGGCCGTTCGATACTGGGGGATGCACGTTCGCCTTCCATGCAATCGGTACTCAACCTGAAGGTCAAATTCCGAGAGTCTTTCCGGCCTTTCGCCCCATCAATATTAAGGGAAGATGTAGCCGACTGGTTTGAACTGGACGGCGACAGCCCCTATATGTTGATGGTGGCGGACGTGGTGAAAAATCGGCGCATACCCATGACAGCCGAACAGCTTGCCCTTTTTGGCATTGACAAGCTGAACGTCCCCCGCTCGGAGATTCCTGCGATCACCCATGTGGATTACTCGGCAAGAATCCAGACGGTTCACGCCGAAACCAATCCTCGCTACTATGCACTGATTGCAAGGTTTAAGGAATTGACCGGTTGCCCCGTGATCGTCAATACCAGTTTCAACGTCCGTGGCGAACCCATCGTAGGCACACCGGAAGATGCCTTCCGCTGTTTCATGGGTACGGGGATCGAGCGGCTGGCGGTTGGAAACTGCTTTTTGCTCAAAGAAGAACAGGATTCCAAGCTTAAACAAAATTATGAAACCCAGTTTGATTTGGATTAACCTATGAACAATAACGCCGTCCACGTCACCCTGCCCGGTTTGATTCTTCTTAACCAGTCTGCGGTCGGGCTGAAACTGCGTCACAGCCATATCCAATCGGCTCAGAGCGGCAATTACCTGTCCAGTTTCAAGGGGCGTGGCATGGAGTTTGACGAAACGAGGCTATACACCCCCGGTGACGATGCCCGCAACATGGATTGGCGCGTAACTGCCCGCACTGGCAAGGCCCATACCAAATTGTTTAGGGAAGAGCGGGAACGTCCGGTGTTCCTTTCCGTGGATGCCCGCGCGGCGATGTTTTTTGCCACCCGTGGCGCGTTCAAGTATGTCCAGGCCGCACGCATGGCTGCGTTGACCGCATGGAGCGCCCAACGCCATGGCGACCGCATCGGCGGTCAAGTGTTCACCGAAGAAAGCGGTGTCGAGTTGAAACCGGAGCATGGGCATCGTGCAGTGTTGCATTTGTTACAGAAATTGGTCGATGGTGGGCCTTCTGGTGGGCAAAACGCCTTTGCGGGCCTAGATCAGGCTTTGGCTAGACTGGTCCATCATGCACGGCCTGGCAGCCTAGTTTTTGTTTTTAGCGACTTTCGTGGACTCGGCAAAGCCGGCGAGTTTAGCCTGATGCGTTTGCGTCGCCATTGCGATGTCGCCTTAGTTTTCCTCTACGACCCGCTGGAAATCCAACTGCCTACCAGCGGTCGCTACCGTTTCGCCCTTGGCGACCGGGAAATGTCGCTAGACGCATCCCCTGCTGCCGCCAAGCTGCACACAAGCCGTTTTGGCCAACGCCGCGACGCCCTTGCCGAGATTGCCCGGCAACACCGTATGCGTTTCATTCCCTGCCAGACCACCGACGATCCATTGATGGTCTTGCGGGAAAGCCTGCGCACCCGCCATTCCAATGGAGCGCCGGGCGTCTACTCGGCGGCAGGCGATGCCGGTATTGCAGGACAGCCAGGCTATTAGCCATTACCAGCACTAAAACCATGGAACCGAATCTACCCCTACGCGATATCCACTTGCCTAACCCTATTGGTTGGTGGCCGCCGGCTCCCGGTTGGTGGTTGCTGTTTTTCGGCATTCCGGCGCTGCTGATTTTGCTGTGGTGGCTTTGGCGCTGGTTACGGCGCAAGACTGTGAAAAAACTGGCTCTTGCCGAACTAGAATTGATTGCCCAAAGCGATGCGAATGTGCGCGACAAAGTGCAAGACCTTGCGATTCTGTTGCGCAGGGTTTCATTGAGCCTCTACCCCCGTGAGCAGGTAGCCAGTTTGGTGGGTGAGCAGTGGCTTGCCTTTCTAGACGGACCCATGGGGAATGACAGTTTCAGCCACGGCGTGGGGCGGTTATTCATCGAAGCCCCTTATCGGCGGGAAGCCCAAGCCGATTTGGACGCACTGTATGCGCTTTGCCGGGAGTGGATCAATCACCACCCCAATAAAAGCTTGAAAGACGGCATCACGCAACGGCGCAACGACGCAACGTAAAAGCAGAAGTATGGCAACAGGGGGCTTTGGTCATCGTTCAGCCCAATGGGTGAGCTTGTGGAGTGCGGCGACTCGTCGCCGCACTCCAAATTTGGTGGGCTGAACGATGACCTAAGGACCAACAGGGAGATGAGGATAACTTTTAAAATTCACCATATCCAGTTTTGGACCACTACAGTAGCCAAGTTCTCCCGGATTTCGCCGTAAACGGCTACATCCGGGCTTCGAAACTTTGGAATTGCTGGTGGTGAAATGTGATTTTTCTTCCTTCCAGCGTTTTCATGTTTAAAAACTGACTAAAAATGAATATGCAAACAATCTCTGATTTAAAGAAATGTCTAGCACAACCATATGCCGTATCAGGTAACCATTTGATGTTGAAAACGCTGAACGCTGTATGATCGAATTTGCCTGGCCTTATGTTTTCCTCTGCCTACCGTTGCCTTGGCTGGTCAGGCGGTTCATGCCATTGGTGGATGCCTCCCGGCAAGCCGCCTTACGGATGCCATTCCTTGATGAACTGGAAGACCTGCCATCCTCCCATCGCATTGCCACCGCCAATCCCGGCATCCTTTGGTTGGTCATTGCTGCCTGGGTGTTGTTGGTGACAGCGGCGGCCAGGCCGCAATGGTTGGGGGAACCCATCGAATTGGCCATGAGTGGACGCGACTTGATGCTGGCGGTAGACCTTTCAGGGAGTATGCAAATCCAAGACTTCAAACTAAACGGACGGGCAGTGGACCGCCTGACGGCGACCAAGTTCGTGGCCGGACAATTCATCGAACGCCGGGCAGGGGATCGCATCGGCTTGATACTGTTCGGAGACAGCGCCTATTTGCAAGCCCCGCTTACCTTCGACCGTAAAACTGTCCACACCCTGCTGGAGGAGTCCGCTATTGGCTTGGCCGGCGAAAAAACAGCCATCGGCGATGCCATCGGCTTGGCTATCAAACGCCTGCGCGGCAACCCGGAAAATCAGCGCATCCTGATTCTGCTTAGCGACGGCGCCAACACGGCGGGCGAGGTCCAGCCCCTGCAAGCCGCCGAACTGGCAGTCAAGGAAAAGCTGAAGATCTACACCATCGGCGTGGGCGCTGATGAAATGGTCATCAGGGACTTCTTCGGTACTCGCCGGGTCAACCCCTCCGAAGACTTGGACGAAAATACCATGACCGCACTGGCTACGAAAACCGGTGGCCGTTACTTCCGCGCCCGCGATACGGAAGAACTGGAGAAAATCTATGCAATGCTGGACGAGTTGGAGCCTGTGGAGAAGGACAAGCGCTATTACCGCCCACGCGCTGAGTTGTTTCCCTGGCCTTTAGGGTTTGCTTTGATTGTGACGGGAGGTTTG
Organism: Candidatus Methylumidiphilus alinenensis; assembly: GCA_003242955.1. GTDB lineage: Bacteria > Pseudomonadota > Gammaproteobacteria > Methylococcales > Methylococcaceae > Methylumidiphilus > Methylumidiphilus alinenensis. The sequence goes on along the minus strand of QJPH01000187.1, from coordinate 18,934 downwards.
GTTTTGGTGAAATTGAAAAACTGATACAGCGTTTTCACCTCTTGAAGAGTTATTTGAAAATCGGATGGTTGTGCAAATAATTTAGGCCATGGCTTGTTTTGATGCGCATCATTATTTAAATTACTTTTCAAATTTGAAAACGCTGTAGCACAAACCAACTATACGAGAGGACGCAAGTATGCAAACCCAAGTTTGTCATGTTGTGGAAAAACTGCAACATCTATCGCCCAAAAGATTGGCAGAAGCTGATGATTTTATTGACTTTATTCAGCTTCGGGATCAGAGCGACAGTTTGCGTAGGGATTTCGCACTAGCCTCTGAAGCGGCTTTTGCCAAGATATGGGATAACGACGACGATGCCATCTACGATAAGCTATGACTTTGGCGATGTGGATTCACACCTTGACTGGGGTGTTGTCACTACTGATTGGGGGGTTGGTGTTGCTAGGCTGGCAATTTGATGTCGGTTTTTTAAAAAGCCTCAATCCGCAATGGGTTTCGATGAAGCCCAATACCGCAGTGTGCTTCATGTTGGTTGGTTTGGCATGGATTGCCAGCGCGGGTGCGGCATCCCTGTTGTCAACAGGGCTGTCGCGAATCTGCTCGTCACTGGCTGGCTTGGTCGGATTGCTGAGCCTTGCTGAATACCTTTTCAAGATTGATTTTGGCATAGACCCGTTGCTTTTCGTTGACTCTCCCGATGCGGTGGGCACATCGCATTTGGGGCGGATGGCCCCCGATGCGGCACTCTGTTTCATGTTGTTGGCGGCGGCGATGTGGCTGTCAACGTTAAAAAGGGCAATCTGGCACTTTTTCGCATTGGCAGTCCTAGGCACTTTGGTGGTCAGTGTGGCACTGGCAGACATCTTGTTTTTTCACAGTGCGTTTAGCTCCACCTATAGCATTGCGTACTATTGGGGGGGTCTGACGATGATGGCGGTTCCGACGGCATCGCTGTTCGTCCTGCTCGGTGCGGTGATCGTGTGGGAGGCTTGGCGGCAAAGCCTCAAGTTGGGTACACTGAGCGGAAATGCCGTGGCGTTGAACGCTTTTTGGAGCGTTTTGCTGGTGGGTTCTCTGGCCTGGAACCTGCTTCAGGAATATAGTCACACGCTTGATGCGGCCAAAGACATCGCTCGTGCCAACATTTACGAGGGCATTCGCGGCGGCATAGACTCCTCCGTATCTTTGGCCCCCTACTTGGCAAAAAGCACGCAACGCATCAATGAGTTGTCGCTAACCCACGGCATAGTCTGGCTGTTTGGTTTGGCTGGTTTTGGCTTTGCCTATCGGCGAGAGCATTTTCTGGAAAAGGAACGGCAACTTACGGCTGAGGCATTGCAATCAAACATGGAACGCTTTCGAATTGCCGCCGAGACTTCAAATGATCTAATCTACGAGTGGGATATAGGTCAACGTGTCCAGTGGTTTGGTGACATAGACGGACTGCTGGGCTATCAGTTGAACGAATTTCCACGAACTCTGCAAGCGTGGCGAGATTCTTTGCATCCCGACGATGCCGAGTCTATCATGGCCGCCTTGCATGCCCATCTGCGGCAAGGCGCACCGTATGCCACAGAATATCGGATACAATGCAAGGACGGAACCTACCGTTGGTGGTCGGCACGGGGATTTACCGAAAAATCGCCGGATGGAAACCTTGTCCGTATGATAGGCACGGTCACCGATATCACCCAGCGCAAGCAGATGGAAGAGAAATTGCTCGACGCAGAATTGCGCCTACGCGCATTGATCGAATCGAAGATAGTCGGCATCATCATTGCAGATTCCGCAGGCGCAATCAGCGAGGCGAACGATGGCTTTCTAAGCATGCTCGGTTACACTCGTGAGGAATTTGAGGGTTGCAAGCTGCGCTGGGACGATCTAACCCCGCCTGAGCATCAGGCCAATGATTTGCTTGCCAGCCAACAATTGAAAGACCGGGGCATCGTTTCGCCGTGGGAAAAAGAATATCTGCACAAGGACGGCCATCGTGTGCCGGTTCTGGTTGGCGCTGCCGGTTTCCAGAGGGTCATGGGCGAAGTCAATGCGGTTTGCTTTGTATTGGACCTGACAAGCCGCAAAAGGGCTGAGCTTGAACTACGTCAAAGCGAAGAACGTTTCCGGGCTATTTTCGAGCAAGCCTCCATTGGCGTGGCGCAAATCTTATCAAAGACGGGCGAACCCGTTTTGGTGAACAAAAAATATTGCGAAATTACCGGTTACAGCGACGAAGAAATGCTCCATACTAGCATTCGAACGATTGTCCACCCTGATGATTTGCACAGTGACTTGGATAATATGCAGCTTTTGTTTGCAGGGAAGATACCCAGTTTCACCATGGAAAAAAGGTACTATCATAAACAAAGTCATATTGTGTGGGTCCATTTGACCGTTTCGCCGATGTGGTTGCCGGGACAGACTCCTACTTATCATATTGCCATCGTGGAAGACATCACCTCGCGCAAGCAGACCGAAGGGTATCTAGCCTCCACACTGGCAAACCTTGAGCGTTCCAACAAAGAATTGGAGCAATTCGCCTATATCGCCTCCCATGACTTGCAAGAACCCTTGCGCATGGTCGCCAGCTACACCCAATTACTGGCCCAGCATTGCGAAGGGCAACTCGACGATAAGGCGCAAAAATACATCGGCTACGCGGTGGATGGGGCGATGCGCATGCAGCGACTGATCAATGACTTATTGGACTACTCCCGCGTCCAAACGCAAGGGCATGCACCACAATTGGTCAATGCCGAAGCCGCCTTGGCCGATGTGGTCAGGAACCTATCGGCCACCCTTTTGGAAAACCAGGCGATTATCACCCACGAGGGACTGCCTTCTCTCACTGTCGATGAGGTACAGTTCCAGCAACTATTGCAGAACCTCATCGGCAATGCCATCAAGTTCCGCCGCGAGGAGGTACCGCGAGTCCATATTTCCGCCCGTGACTGTGGGCATGAATGGCTGTTTACCGTGAGGGACAACGGCATTGGCTTCGAAGCCAAGTTCGCCGAACGCATTTTCCAGATATTCCAGCGCCTGCATACCCGGCAGGAGTATCCCGGCACGGGAATTGGCCTTGCCATCTGCAAGCGCATCGTCGAGCGGCATGGCGGTAAAATAAGCTGCGATTCGATGCCGGGAATGGGTTCTACATTTTATTTCACACTGCCGAAATCAAAAGAAATAAGGGTATAAAATGAATGAACACAACCGCCCCAAGCCAATTAACATCTTACTGATTGAAGACAATCCGGGGGATGCGGAGCTGGTGCGCATCGCATTGGAACAAGCTAAACTTTATAACCAATTGCTGGTGGTCGGTGACGGCGAAAAAGCCATCGCGTTACTGCGCCAGCAAGCGCCATACGAAGACATCCAGAGGCCAGAGCTTATTTTATTGGACCTAAACTTGCCCGGTACAAGTGGCTTTGAGGTGTTATCGGAAATCAAGTCAGACAAGGAACTGATGCGCATACCGGTCGTCGTGCTAACTAGTTCGAAGGCCGATGAGGACATTTTGAAGAGCTACAATCTACATGCCAATTGTTTCATCAACAAACCCCTGGACCTGAGCCAGTTTCTGAATGTAGTCGGTTGCATTGAGACGTTTTGGTTGAGCATCGTCATATTGCCGCCCGATGGGCACAAAGACAGACAATGACTACCCCACTTCGCGTCCTGCTGGTCGAGGACAATCCGGGCGATGCCGGACTGATTGAAGAAATATTGTCGAAGGACGATGCCAAAGGATTTTCAATCCATTGTGTGACGCGATTGAATACAGCTCTCGAACAGGTTAAAACGGATGCCTTTGATGTCATTCTGCTGGATTTGGGTTTGCCTGACAGCGCGGGCCTAGACACGCTGTTTGCCATGAAAAAAGGGGCTGCCAACCTGCCTATCGTGGTGCTGACCAGCAACCAGGACGACCATATGGGTTTGGCGGCTATTCACCATGGTGCACAGGATTATGTGGTCAAAGGGCATGACCAAGGCGTGTTCTTGTGCCGTGTGCTGCGCTATGCGGTGGAGCGCCATCAAAACGAGGCACGCCTGCGTCAGGCCGCCACGGTGTTTGAGAATACCAGCGAAGGCATCACGGTGACGGATGCGCAAGAGCGCATCCTTCTGGTCAATCAGGCGTTTTGCAAATTCACCGGTTACACCGAAAACGAAGTGTTGGGCCAAACCCCCCGCATGTTTCAGTCTGGACGGCATGACCGGTATTTCTATGCAGCCATGTGGGCCGACATCAAAACAACCGGGCACTGGCGGGGCGAGGTTTGGAACCGACGGAAAAGCGGCGAAATCTATCCCCAATTGTTGAGCATCAGCGCGGTTAGGGATGAATTAGGCGAGACCACGCATTATGTCGGTGTCTTTGCCGACCTAACGGAAATTAAGGCCACTGAGGCTAGGATCGAATTTCTTGCCCACCACGATGCGCTGACTGAGTTGCCCAACCGGCTGTTGCTGGGTTTTTACTTGGGGCATTGCATCGAACTGTCGCGGCGGGAAGGACAGCAACTCGCAGTGCTGATATTGGATTTGGATCATTTCAAAGACATCAACGATAGCTTTGGCCATCCGGCTGGCGATGAACTGTTGAAAAGCGTGGCGTGCCGGCTTACGCAACGCCTGAGAGGCACGGACATGTTGTCCCGCCTAGGCGGGGACGAATTCGCAATCGTGCTGGATAACATTTCCCATCCACGGGATGCCATCCAAGTGGCCCAGGACATTATTAAGTTGATCTCCGAAACCTGCCGTTTGGGCAATGGCCTTGAAGTGCATGTCGGTACCAGCATAGGAATCAGCCTGTTTCCGGGGCAGGGCGAAACGTCTGAGGAATTGCTATCGCAGGCCGATGCGGCGATGTACAAAGCCAAGTCCACAGGCCGGGGTAACTACCAGTTTTTCTCCGACGAGTTGACCTTGGCGACCCGCGAGCGCATTGCCTTGGAAGAACATTTGCGCAAAGGCATCGCCAACGGGGAATTGCGAGTCCACTACCAAGCCCAGTTGGACATCGCCACAAGCCGCATTATCGGTGCCGAAGCTTTGGTGCGTTGGCAAGACCCCGTCAGAGGGCTGATACCGCCCAACCGTTTCATTGCCATGGCAGAGGAGACTGGACTGATTGGTGCGTTAGGCGAATGGGTATTGCGTGAAACTTGCCGCCAAGGGCGGCAGTGGATCGACGCGGGTCTGCCTCCACTCAGTTTGGCGGTCAATATTTCCGCGCATCAGTTGCGCTACTCCCATATGCAGGAAATCGTGAGTGCCGTGTTGGAGGAAACCGGCTTCCCTGCCAAATGGCTGGAATTGGAACTGACCGAAGGCACACTGATGCAACATGAACTTGAGTCGGTGGCTATCCTGCAAAGTTTGCGTGACCTAGGCGTGAGCCTGTCCATCGACGACTTTGGCACTGGCTATTCGTCCCTGGCCTATCTTAGGCTTTTTCCGGTTGATTCCTTGAAAATCGACAAGCAATTCATCGACGATATTCCCAACGACAAAAATGACATGGAAATCACCTCAGCCATTATTGCATTGGCTCATGCGATGAATTTAAAAGTCTTGGCCGAGGGCGTGGAAACCTTGGCGCAGCTTGAGTTCCTGAAAAAAAAGGGCTGTGACACTTATCAAGGTTATTATCACAGCCGACCCTTGCCGGTAGATGAGTTTGAGCTTCTGCTTCTCAGCAATTCTCATTTTGAGCCGAAACGATAGTTGATGGGATTGAAAGGTCTGCCCCAAATTGGATTAATTCATGCCTAATATTGCACTATAATGATGCATAAAAAGCTATATTAAAAAGGGCAAAAGCAAGCAGCAATTCTCAATATGGCCCAAAGCTATGATTGTGCAGTAATACTCATTTTGGCAAAGCCTGTAAGGCGGGTTTGGAACCCGCCCCTACGCAGGCAATTTAATCTTGGCCTGCATCTTGCTCTCAACTGGATATGAATAAAATGGCCCCAGCCCAATTTTACCGTCGCATCTTGGATAACCTGTCCGATGCGGTGCTTTTATTCGACAATGCTCTTACCCTGGTATACATCAACCAACCAGGAGAGATGATGTTTGCTTGGAGCGCCCGGCATGTGTTGGGAAATCGAGCCCAGCAAGTGTTTTTCTTTAGCGATCAAGGCATGGAAGAAGACATGCAGCGTGTGCTCGCTTCCGACAGTACACTGACTGTGCGCAACGTGGTCTTGGCCTTGCCGCTGCATCCCATGACCGTCAACGTGACAATGACCCCTGTTTCTGATGGGAAGACACCCATGTTGTTGGTCGAAGTCCAGCAGGTTGACCGGCATTTGCGCATCTCCATGGAGGAACAATTAATCGCCCAGCAAAATGCGTCCAAGATGTTGCTACGCGGGTTGGCCCATGAAATTAAGAATCCGCTTGGCGGGTTGCGCGGTGCGGCTCAATTGCTCGACCAAGAATTGCCCGAGCAAGAATTGCGCGAATACACCAGCATCATCATTGAGGAGTCTGACCGGCTTCAGTCTCTGGTTGATCGTATGCTGGCACCGAACAAGCCCGCCCATAAAAGCCTGATCAATATCCATCGGGTATTGGAGCGGGTGCGCCAATTGGTGCAGGTGGAAGCGCCCCGCGTGCAATTGATAAGGGATTACGATCCCAGCATGCCGGCTATTTATGGAGACAGCGATCAATTGATCCAAGCGATACTCAACATAGTCCGCAATGCCGCGCAAGCACTAGGGGATAGGGGGAAAATAACTATCCGTAGCCGCATCCACCGGCAGGTCACCATCGGACTCAACCGCCATCCCCTTGTAGCGAAGATTGATGTGATCGACGACGGGCCTGGCATCAAGCCGGAATTGCTAAACCAGATTTTTTACCCCATGGTGACGGGACGGGCCGAGGGAACCGGCTTGGGCCTGTCCATCGCCCAATCGTTAATTAGCCAACATGGCGGTCTGGTTGAATGCGAAAGCAAGCCCGGCGAGACGGTTTTTTCAATTTTCCTGCCTTTGGAGAAGAAGCATGAGTAACGCGGTTCAAGTCTGGGTGGTCGATGATGACCGCTCCATCCGCTGGGTTTTGGAAAAAGCCTTGCAGAAAGCGTCCATCCAGACCCGTTGCTTTCCCAACGCCAATTTGCTATTGGAAGCGCTAGAAGAAGCACAGCCAGACGCAATCCTCACCGACATCCGCATGCCCGGCATTGACGGATTGGCGTTACTGGAACTCCTCCAGGCCAAACAGCCGGATTTGCCCATTATCATCATGACTGCCCATTCCGACTTGGAAAGTGCGGTATCGGCCTTCCACGGAGGCGCATTCGAATACTTGCCCAAGCCTTTTGATGTTGACGAGGCGGTGGACTTGGTGCGGAGGGCGTGTAACCACGGCCAGAGGAACCGTAAGCAACAGGCCAAAGCCACACCGTCTTCTGTTCCGGAAAAGACACCGGAGATTATTGGCGAAGCACCGGCTATGCAAGAAGTGTTTCGAGCCATCGCCAGGCTTGCACGTTCCAACATCACTGTACTCATCAATGGCGAGTCGGGCACGGGCAAAGAACTGGTGGCGCATGCATTGCACAGGCACAGCCCCCGTGCCGACAAGCCTTTCATCGCCCTGAACATGGCAGCCATTCCCCGCGATCTGTTGGAGTCGGAGCTGTTCGGACATGAGCGAGGCGCCTTCACTGGCGCACAAGCGAGAAGGGCGGGGCGGTTCGAGCAGGCAGACTTGGGGACGCTGTTCCTGGACGAAATTGGAGACATGCCCCAAGAATTACAAACCCGTCTACTGAGGGTGCTTGCCGACGGCGAATTCTTTCCTGTCGGCGCCCACATGCCAATCAAAGTGGATGTGCGAATCATAGCGGCTACCCACCAAAACCTTGAAAATCTGGTTCATGAGGGGCGTTTTCGCGAGGACTTGTTCCATCGCCTAAACGTCATACGTGTCCACATCCCCCCTCTGCGTGAGCGGCGCCAAGATATCCCATTGTTGCTAAGGCATTTCCTTCAAGAAGCCAGCAACAAATTTAATGTGGAAGCGAAAAGCCTGCTTCCAGAGGTGGAAGAGGTGCTCTGCAAGCTGGACTGGCCGGGCAACGTCCGCCAGATGGAAAATACCTGCAGTTGGATCACGGTGATGGCGGCCGGAAGGGAAGTGCATATTGACGACCTTCCGCCAGAACTTTTGCAGGCTAAGCCCGAACTTGGGCCTCTCGGCGCCGCGTGGGAGGATGTCTTTAAGAACTGGGTGGATGCCCAATTGAAAAAGGGAGACCGCAATATTGCCAAGGAAGCCATCGACCAAGCGGAAAGTATTCTCATCACGACAGCTCTACAGTTCACCCGTGGGCGCAGGCAGGAGGCGGCAAAATTGCTCGGTTATGGACGCAATACCCTAACCCGCAAAGTTAGTGAATTAAATTTGGATGTATAAAGGTTCTTTGGGAATTCGCATGGCACATACAGCGTTTTCAACATCAAAGAGTTACTTGATAACTTGCATGAAAAGGCAAGACATTCAGTTAACTTGAAGCGTTAACTGAATATCATTTATTAGGGATATTTTAAAGATGAAAACGCTGTACATGATGCCGTTAGTCGCCATGCGAACCCCCAAAGAACCTGATAAAAACACGCTGCGACGCAGCGTTGATCTGGTTCCCAAGCTCCCGCTTCAAAGCCATAAAGTTACCTGATGACTGATGTTACGCAAATGCGAAGGTCGTAGCCCGGATGGAGCCGCTTGCGGCGTTTTGGCTCCGTTTCCCCGGATTACGCCGCAAGCGGCTCCATCCGGGCTACAATGCTGTTAAAATGAAGACCTTCCCTTTGGGCCGCCGTGTTTAGTAGTGAGGTTGATCGGATGACTGTGTTTGCCACTTTGTTGTACATCGAGTGCCCCACTGAACTCGATTGTGATGCTTCGGGCAGGAACCCCGCGTTCCATGTGATTTTCTGCGCTGATGGGGATATTCCTTTTCCCCAGGTCATCATTCACGGGCAAGGAATGCAAAAACTCATCAACGGCGATGCCATCCGATTGAAAGGTGAAGTGGCAGGGGAATGGGCCTATGTGGCTTCCGTGCCGGCGGGTCTGCTGGGACCGGGTGTCATCAGTATCCAGGTGGAAGGTTGTAGGTTGGCAGACTGGAGCCAAGCCAGCGGGGCCGATTGGATAAAAGCCTATCACCGGGTACAACTTTCAGCCCCAAGCCAGAGCAAGCCACATTACCAGGTGAGTGGGGATGTGAAGGTTTACTTTGGCATACACAAGCATATGCACCAGCCGTATTACAACGCCACCAACCCAAATTATTGGGACGGGGAGAAAGACACCATCTTTGCTTCGCGGGCCGGTTGCTACACTCAATTCATTCCCGCCGCTGTCAGGCAATATATAGGCGGAGGCTTACCCCATGCGGGCCTATCGACTAGCTGGAGCGGTTCGTTGATCGAACAACTCAACCGTTGCGCGGAGGAAGGCTTATGCGGCGGCAGTTTCGCAGGCTGGAACGCCGATTTGCGCGACATCGCCCAGGCCAAGACCAGCCTCGGCAACCCGCGTTTGTCCTTTTCAGGTTTCGGCTTTTTCCATCCTCTGATGGCTTTGATACCGTTGCGCGACATTGTCAAACAAATCAGTTGGCATCGGGGCATCATCCGCGACGCGTTCGGCGTGGAGGCATCGAACGTGTTGTTTCCGCCTGAAACCGCCTTCCATGTGCGGATGATTCCCGCCTTGGTCGAAGCAGGGATTACGGCGGTGATCTACGATTCAATACACCGTTTTCGCGCCTGCCAATATTACCCTTACGCAGGCATAGGGGAGGGGATGCTGCCGCCAAACCAAGCGGAGCAAGTCAACCAACCAGTGGACGACTGGCTCAAGCTACACAACATCTGGGCCGGATCGAAAATTTCGCCATCCCTATTGCGACCCGAATATGTAGTCTACGAAGCCCCGGACGGAAAGCGACACCAAATTATCGCCGTGCCGGCCGAACGTTACATTGGCAACGAAGATGCCCGCGGCGGGTTTGGTGCTTTGCAATATCCTGCCGTGTTGGGCCAAGTTTACAATCAAGTGGTGGACAGCGGAAGTTATGACCCCAAGCATCCGCCCTTTTTCCTGCTCCATTCCGACGGCGACAACCACGGTGGCGGGGCGGACAGCTATTACAAAAACAACACCGGCAGACTGGTGGAATGGCTGAATAAAGACCCACGCTTCGAACTGATCACCGTCGAAGACTATTTGCAGCTATTCCCCCCTGCCCCGTCCAACGCCGTTCACATTGAGCCGGGTTCTTGGGCCGGTGCGGACAATGGCGATCCACAATTCATGAAATGGTTCAGCCGCTATGACCAGCCCTATTCGCCCGATTTGAACTCTTGGGCTGTGTTGACTGCAATGCAAAACTTCGTCCACACTCTAGAAGACTCAGAACCAGGCCACCCTCACTTAGACGAATCAATCAGGCTGTTACTGACCGCCGAAACCAGTTGCTATTGGTACTGGACAGGTCAGGTGGTGTGGGACGCGCAGGTGACCAATGCAGCCAATAAGGCCTATGCGTATGTTGAACCGGCTATCTGCGAATTGGTCAACTCGGGGCGGGACCGCACTGGGCCGACTATCTTCGCACCTTGGGTGACGCCGGAAAATCCAGGTGGCCACAAATGGGGGCATGGTTGCCTGCTGAACGCACCCCGCGAAGGCACTGTGCATACCTTCATCTATGATGTCTCAGGCATCAAGTCCGTCAACCTTGTGCTACGGACCGCAACGGGTGAATCCCGGCTACCAATGAACAATCAAGGAGCCTATCCCTCCAAAACCGGGGCAATCGCCATCGCCGATTACTTCACGGCAGACCTGCCGGTTGGGGCGGGCGATGTGCGTTTTTACATTGAGGCGGAAGATTTATGCGGCAATTTTTCCCGAGGTACGCTGGAGCGGATATTTCTGGCTTGAGGCAAAAAAAAACAAATCAGTCAGGCCGCAAATGCCATAGTCTGGCATTTGCGCCTATCCGCTGTGCTCAAAGCGACTTCAAAAACTCGATGATCGCAAAACGCTCGTCATCGCTCAACTTAGGCCCAATGCGCCCGGCCACCGAGTCGTTGGTGAAAAGATGGCCGGTGTTGCGGTTGCCCGGCAGCCCCGTATCCAACAAGAACAAGCCCTGCGTGTTTGGCAAGGGTTCCTGGCCAGGCAAGTGCGAGCCGCCTTCCGCACGATATTTGAATCCGACATATTTGGGATCGAACTCGCGACTGCCCAAATAGAACTTGGACGCTTCGGCATCGCGCTCGGCCTGGGTGGATAACAGCAAGTATAAGTTGGGCACGGAACCGTTGTGCAAATAAGGGGGGGTCGACCACACACCGTTCAATGGCCGCGCTTTATAAGCGGGGACTCCGTCAATCACCGCACGTATCCCGTTGGGCCGGTTGCTGTCCAATACCAATCGTTCGGCATCGGTTTTGTTGTGGACATCATACCAAGTTTCTATGGTTGAATAGACCACTTCGCCCAAGGCCACGCCGAAGTTGGTGATTTTATGCCCGGAGGCCGGGGTTGCGCCCGAAAGCGGTTGAGGGCAATCTTCGGGGGTTTGTTGCGGAGTGAAAGGCGGAACCAGGGCTCCGCTGTTGTGTATGTAATCGGGCGTATCCACCGTGCGGTGGGCCATCCCGAAGGCGGTTTTGCAGTCGGTGCCGATGTCTTTAACGGACACCGTCTTCAAAGCCAGATATTTTTCGCTAAATCCAGGTCCAGGTTCCCGCCAATGGCTGGCATCGAAAATCTCTATGGAGTTGATGGGCGGCAAGTGGCAGCCTGCGCACAAAGGCTTCTGCCCTTTGTCGGGATTGCCGAGATACAAATCCCTGCCCTTGGCCACCAAGGCTTCGTTCAGCGGGGGCAAGGGCAGCGTCTTCCATTCCGGAGAACGCAAGCCGCCGAATTGTTTCGCCTCCAACGGGTGCTTGGAACCCGCCAACAGAATTTCCATTTCATGCAAGGTTTGTAGCGGCAGATTGGAAGAGAAAATTGGTTTTTGCGGTTCAGACAGGTTGACCATGGCTTTCACCCCCATGGCTTCGCCTGCGTTGCGGACCATCGGCTGCTGGATCGAACTGTTGTATTGCACCCAGTCAAACCATGGTGCGTTCCAAATGAATGGGAAGCTAACCGGGCCGGCAATCGGATGCATGTTTCCTTTGATTTTCATCTGATTGGCAAACACCTCGTTACCAATCCTATTCAGAGCGTCAAGCCGGGTGAAGCCCTCAGTCACACCCTGTTTGACCATTTCTGCTTCAAGATCACCCTCTTCCTTGGCGGCATCAAGGAAGCTATCAAACTGCCCCTTAAGCAGGCTGCGATTTTGTGGGGTGTCGGCATCGCCTAATACCCGCTTGGCAAAACGATCAAAGCGTCCAGGCAAGAATTTGGTGTAAGCAAGGGAGATTTTTAGTGCCTCGCGAATTTTATCAAGGCTAATCATAGCTTGCCCGCCGTCAATCAATATCCGGTGATTGCCGTATTCCAACTGCCCGGTGTGGCAGGCGGCACAGGTCAGGCCAAGGCTATGCGCGTTTTTGCCGGTCCCCGGAAGATGCCAGCGTTGTCCCGAGGCGGGATCTAGCCATTCATCGCCCACTGCAAAACCCACTGGCAAGCCGACTTTGTTATAAGACTTGCCTGCATAAGGGGAAGATTTTGAATACTCGGTATTATCCCGGTAGCCATATTGGGTTGCCTGCGCCTTGTCGTCCAACGAAACCGGGCTGGGAATAAAACCCATGCGGGAAAGGTAGTTTTGATCGGAAAAGAGACCGGCTTCCGAAAGGGAAAGTTCAGGTTGTTCCAATGCCTTGAACCATTCGTAAGGCAAGCCGAAGGTGTTCGTACCCTGAGATGCATGGTGATACCATTGCCGTTCTGCGTTGCTCCAGCCTTGGTCCGCCCAGTGGTTCTCGCGCTGGGCCGGTGGATTGGGCAATTCCACGGTACATCCGGCGAGTGTTCCGAATATCAACAAAGAAAACAGATGCCTGGAGCGGATCATAAAAGTTGTTCTCCTGAAATTTATATGATGAGGCTTTGGTTGATTCCTTTCACCGTGTTGTTCGGGAAGGCGGTGCAGCAGCCTAGCGCCCTAAAACGATTCTTCACCGGATGGCTCAAGCTTTTGATGCCTAAGCGTGGAGCTTTCTTCGTAAATGGGTCTTCTAGCCCGATTGATTCCACCCAGTGGACGCTGTTCCAAAAGGCTATGCCAAGGTGTGTAGCTAAGTGCCTCGCAAAATGCCATTTGACCAGGGGAATCGAAAGTTTGCGCAGGAATCTCAATGGTTGCCACCTTGATGAAAGGCGATACCATCTCGTCCCATTCGACGGTCGGGTCTTCCACGGGCATGGCGTCCGGGTCGGTTTGCAATTGCACGAGGAAGTCGAATTGGGCTGGCTTTGCCACTAACCAATCCTTCAATGCGGCCCGCAGGAAATTCGCATCATCGACTGGCGATTTTCCGGAGACGTTGGCCTTGGAGGGTTTTATCGAGTACTTGACCGCAATATTGCCAAGCAGATAGGGTGTTTGGCTCCAATAACGGGTTTCCAACGGGCTGGCGGGAGGTAATTTGGAGAAGCCAATGAGCTTTGGAAAATTCTGCGCGATTTCTTGAATAGGTTTGCCGCTGTCGCGTGCGATTACGAAATCCAACAAATGCCGCACGTTTCTGGCAAAAAACACGGGGTTGTCCGCCGTCATGAAATCTTGGGTGAATTGTTCGCTGACACTGGCTTTCTTGCCGTTTACCTGCAATAGTTTGATGGCCATCCCGCGCACATCTATGTTGCGGTCGTCATCCGACTTGCCATTGGAAAATCGAATATAGGCATTAAAGACATGGGGTTCTTTGAATATCCCATGGCGCAAAACGCCAGGAAGGTCATCAGCGACAGTGAACTTGGCCCGCACACAGCCGTGGTGTTTGGGATGCTGTCCACGCCGCCATTTGCCGGGATGGACATGCTGGTCCTTGGCGAGTATCCGGCCCAATTCCAAAATATTTTGCTCCTCTTCTTCGGGAGGATATTCTTTGCCTATTTCTTTGGCACTGCTCATAATTGCGTTCTCCTGTGGTGCGTTGATCAAAATAGAGGATGCTGTCTAAGTTTACGCTTAAGCGTTCACCTCCCCCTGGAAGCGTGGGCAAGTCGCCCGACCTATGCGTTAGGATGCGCGCGTTCCCAAGGGGCTGAATGTTTACGTTTCTGCCGCCGGTTATAATGTTTTCAGGTACTCAAGAAGGTTTTCCAAGGATTCGCGGTTTTCTTCCCCGCTCCAATCCACTTTCCGCAATTTTCCGTCCACGACAATATTGGTTTGATGTCCCTTGTTCGACTGCCCATCGAAGGCTGCATTAAATAGCGTGGCCATACTGTCATGCTTGCGGTATTCCTCAAGTTTTGACGCATCCCAAACAAAGCCCACATTTTTTTGATCGTAAGAAATTGACCCACGAACGAAGGTCTCTGGGCGTTGACTCTCTGGATTACCTGAAGCCAGCAGATGGCGCAGAGTTGGTATCGAGCCGTTATGCAGATAAGGCGCACGCGCCCACACACCAGCCAAACTGTCGGTCACATAGCCTTGTTTGTCCGGTGTCGTGCGCGCGATGAGAATGTCATCGACAGGCAGGGCGGCCGGCTCGATGATTTTGCCTTCTGCGTCGGTCACCGTGTAACCTTTCGGAACTGCCGCACGGAAATTGCGGCCAAACAGCGCGAAGCCATCTTCGTTCAGTACACGCGCACGATTGAAATCCGTACCCATGCTTTGATACAGGGTGGGATTACCCGGTTTATGGCAGGCACCGCAATTCTCGCTGAAAATCACCGCCCCTTTGGCCGCACGGGCGGCATCCACAGGGAAAGGATAGGCTGGTGCGGGTAGTTTACGAGTAAATCGCTCGGAAAAATCTGCATTCACGTAATTGACATCTTTGGGATCGACAGCAACGGCCACGATGGCGGCTATATTGCGGAAAAATGGCGATTTCACACTGCCGTCAATTTGCGCCAAAGGCACGTCTGCCTGGTTCCAAACACTGATAATATCCGTAACCGTGGCTAGATGCTTGGGCAGTGCTGGAAAATCCGTCAACAGGAAAGACAGCGATTTTTCTTGAATTTCCGCTGGGGTTGCGCCCTTGAAATATTCATAGTGCAACAGTTTTGGCAGCAAGTCGCCGCTTCCATCGGACTGGCCGGGGCTTCCGCCGTCCAAAGGTGGGCCGTTCTTGGCGTAACTTGTAGTCTTTTGTTTGATGATGGCTAGTCGCCCAAGTCGGATTTTTTCCGCAAGTCCATTCAGGATCGCAGACACAGTTTCCTTTTTGGAAAAGATTGCCCGCTGCGAGGCTTCAAGTTCTACGCCAAACCCTTGGAAATTATTATAGAAATAGCCGGGGGGTTTGCTTGCAATCAGGTTAACCACTTGCCCGGCTGTGGCGGTGATGGACGCATCGTCCTTTAGGGTCTTATCCACGAACAGTTCGAATGCACGCCGCCATTTGCGCGGGTCAAATTGCGTGTTTGGCGCGCCGACTATCATCTGGTAACTCCAGTCCTCCAGCCTGACCCGTCCGATATGGCAGGCACCGCAAGTTAGGGACACGACATGCAGGCTTGGTTTTTTAGGGTCGTATTGGCTCGGGGTTTTGTGGTCTGCGGCCTCCCATCCCAAGCCTAGCGGCAACGGCCTGTCCGGTCTGTCAGTTTCTGGAATGAATCCGAAAGCGGCAAACTGCTCCTCTGGCTTGCCCCAGATTTCCGGGGCCAGCTCAGGAAACACTCTTAATAGGATGAAGGGGACACCGGAAAAGCTATTGCCGAAATTGGCAAACCAATCATATTCAATCTGGTGTGCGGCTATGTAGCTGCGATATTGTTGGTTGCGCTCTTCCTGCCAATTTCCCGCCGAGGCTGGCTTTTCGGTTGGTTTATCGATAGGCGGCTGGCTTTGAGGGTAGCTTCCGGTATAGGCTTCGGCAAAACTAACCGGTATATTTGCCAACAGGCAAGTGAGAAGAAAACTGACTAGTAGGGCATGGGAGGGATGCCTATGGCCTAAACGGTTGGGTGGCTGTGGATTAGTTATTTTCGTGGCCTGCGAACCTGCAACCAAACTGCATGGCGTTGGTGAAGCATGAGTATCAGATGAAACATGATGCGACATATTTACTCCCTCCTTAAAAGGGGTTTCTTGTTAATTTCGCGGTTAAATCTAGCCATAAAGCTAATGTTTTGCATGTTGCAGACTAGACAGCCCTTTCTCTCTGCTGGACTGAAGAATGGATTTTCACATCATCCGAGAATCGCCTTATAAAATCATTTTACTCCAATTTCATTCATTTATAATTGTAAAAACAACCAGAATTTCTTAAGTTGAAAGGGATATCGGATATGGTTCTTCTTGACGGGATTTAATTTTAACGTGGGCTTTTTAAATGTCAATAGTAAATATTCTCATTATCGGTTAATCGATCATCCGAGATGCCCAGCAATTAAAAATCATGCCAGCCAATTTTCAACACACAAACCCGGCACTCGATTGAATTCACGTAATTTATCCGTAACTAAGATAGCATTCAAGGACAAGGCATGGGCAGCTATCAAAAAGTCGTTATAACCTATAGGTTGTCCCACGCGTTGTAAAACGGCCCTGATGCGTCCGTAGTGAAAATCTGCCGGGGTTGAGTAAGGTAGTATATCTAGCCCTGCCAGCACCTTCTCCAATTGCTCGTTCCCAAGCTCCTGCTTGGGAATGGAGTTTTTGAAGCTTCATCTTCACGAAGGACCGCCATGCAGGAGCTTGCAAGATAAGGGTTCCCAAGCTGGAGCTTGGGAACCAGCCAAAACCTAGTCCTTGAGAACCTATGCGCCATCAAGCCCGACATTGGCAGGATGGATGCGAAGTTGGTCGAAGTCAACTCCCGGTTACTCAGCGAAGGTTATGACCATCCAACAACATCCGGGCCATGGGGTTTAAGTGCCGCGCACTTAGCAAAAGCTCGGCGGAGAATTGAACTGCGAACGCAGGTTGATTTTGAAAAAAAGCTTTATAGCAAATTCTGCCATAATGAATTCGATACGCCGTTAAGCTTTAGCACCAAGTTTTTGTGGTTAATTTTCAACGCCCCGCGTTGGAAATATCACCAGGCTTGAAATTCTGCAAATCCACTCTAACATAATTGCATGCCTCGGACCTTACAAACTCCTCGAAGGCCAGCCCCACGCTGGATAGGCGCTTTCCTGACCGGTGTACTATGTACCATTGACGCATAATGGGAAATGGTTCGACATCCAGTACAACTAGGCGTCCATCCTCCAACTCGCGTTCTATGGTGTGCAGGGATACCACGCCCAAGCCAAGCCCAACTTCCACACCTTGTTTGATGGCTCCGTTGCTATTCATTTCCATGCTTATAGATAAGCTTACACCCCTTTCTACGAGAATACGTTCAACCGAACTTCGCGTTCCAGAGTCCTGCTCACGCATTAAAAAAGTTTCCGCCATCAATTCCTCAAGAGCGATTCTTGCCCTGCCCTCCAGATGATGGCCTTTTGGCGCTATGACCACTAAGGGATTGTCCATGAATGCCTCGGTCACTAGGTCTAATTCTTCAGGTGGCTGCCCCATTAGAACAATATCAGCTTCATTATCTTCCAACAACTGCAACACGCCTTTCCGATTGGTCACTTTAAAGTTAAGCTTCACCTTGGGATAACGCCGACAAAATTCCGCCAACAGGCGAATTGCAAAATAGTGTCCCGTGCTTGCTACGGCCACAACCAATCGACCGCCATCAGTCCCTTTCAGTTCTTCAATCATCTCTTCCGCTTCGTCTAAATGGCGGGAGATTGTTTTGCTAAGGCTATACAATTCATCACCAGCCCGAGTCAGGTAAATCTTTTTGCCTAGCCGTTCGAACAGAGGCAACCCAATAGTTTCCTCGAATTGCTTGACTTGCATTGACACAGCAGGTTGGGTCAAGAATAACTCTTCCGCCGCACGGGTAAAACTCAAACGCCTGGCTACCCGCTCAAAAACCTTCAATTGCCTTAGAGTGATATTCATACGAGTTCAGCAACTATTTTCCCTAAAACCAAACATACTATTGAAATAAATGGTAAGGCCACAACTGTCAATCCGATTACCGTGGAAAACTTATTGAAACCGTCCAATGATTCCCACCATTTTGTAATATTATCACAATGTTTCGACCATAATTCTTGGGCTTTTTGGCGTTCATCAATCAAGTTTGCCTGAACCTCTTTAAAGATACCCGAAAACTTTTTAAAAACCAAGAATGCCAAACCCAATAATGCCAGAAATCCAGTATAAGCTGTAGCCATTTGTGCATGGTAGAGGTTTAGTTTAAAACCTTGAAGATAAAGAGTTTCAAGTTTTTCTTGCGCAAATTCAAATAATAAAGTCAAACCCTCTTTTATTCCCTCTCCAACCAGATCGAAGCCGAAAATCAGGCCAATCAAACCAACCCCGGCGCAGCCCCACAGTAGGGCAATACGCATCAAGAATATTGCTTTGTCATAATCGAGAATATTTTTTCTAATGCCAAAATGGCTAGAAACCAGGGAATAGCAATTAATCAAACCAGTAATAGAAAGCTTAACCATGTCTCTCCTCCCAACCCACCAAGATACTAACTGATTTTAACATGCAATTTCAGACCGGGAAAATCGCTGAAAATTCATTTTTTCCACTACTTCGGTTTCTTTTTGGCAAAAAAAACCCCCTCCGGTTTCCCGGAGGGGGCTTTTAGCTTTACGCTTCTGCCTTATCGTCTTGGCACCAGTCGCGCCGCGCCCTTCGGCG
>QJPH01000143.1 GCA_003242955.1 Candidatus Methylumidiphilus alinenensis | reverse complement strand
TTTGATGTTGAAAACGCTGTAAGAGATTGAAAAATGTGCAAAATTAATCCCCGCGTTGATTTCGCTTTTAAGAAATTGTTTGGTAGCGAAGAAAACAAAGATTTGCTGATATCCTTGATAAATTCCATTGTGTCCGAGGAAGAACAAGTTGTCGAAGTCACCTTAAAAAACCCTTACAACCTTGCGGACTATCGGGCGGGTAAGATATCCATACTCGACATCAAAGCGCGGAGTGAGAATAATCGCTGGTTTAATGTTGAAATGCAAATCAGCGAAGACTACAATTTCGATAAACGTGCAATTTACTATTGGGCAAAACTGGTCACTGAACAACTCAGTGAAGGCATGATGTTTAAAGAACTAAAAAAAACCATCAGCATTAATATACTGGATTTTAACTTTATCCCAGCAACCGAGGAAGTGCATAGCTGTTATAAAATCATCAATACCAATACCGGTAAAGATGACAAACTGCACGATATTTTCGAATTGCATTATATAGAACTCAAAAAATTCACAAAAAACTATCACCAAATTGAAAATGCACTGGATCGCTGGACTACGTTTTTAACCAAAGCCCACCAACTGGACAAAGACCATGTTCCAAAAGAACTGGCCTCTGACAAGGACATTGTCAAGGCCATAGAAGCAGTGGATCGCATGTTCAACGAAGAAGAGCGACTGGTTTATGAAGTACGAATGCAATCGTTAGCCGATGTTGAAAGCAAGATTGCCTCGGCAGAAGAAAAAGGCATGGAAAAAGGCATTGAAAAAATAATCAGGCAGTTATTGACAACCCAATCTCCCGAACAGGTCGCAAAGCTTACTGGTTTAACCATTGACCGTATTATAAAAATAAAAGATGAAACGAAGCCTTAGCCGCTCTGTGGCCTAGCTGGAGATAAAACGCAGAACGCAAGAACGATTTCCAATAGATAACCGCACGGGGAATGCAATGAAAATTGAATTGACGGCTATATTCCAAAAAGTACCCGAAGGTTATATTGCCTTCGTCTAAGAACTGCCGGGAGCCAACACCCAAGGAGAAACACTCGAAGAAGCACGAAACAATCTCTACGAGGCCATACAAATGGTTTTGGAAGCCAACCGCGAACTTGCCGAGGAAGAACTGAAAGGCATCGAAGTCATCCGTGAGCCTTTGGCCTTAGTGGCATGAAACGGCATTAGAATTGTTTTAGTAACTATTTTATGTTTAAACAATACCTTCGCCAATTACTTTGCCAAGCTGGTGCTTGGCGTTCCCACTGGGGGCGCCAAGCACCAACTTGGCCCTTGGATAGGCGGTTCTATGCCAAGTTGGGGTCTCACAAAATCGGCGAAGGTATTGGTTGAAATACGCTGTAATATTATTTTTGAGGCTGTCCCATGACCAACCCCCCCGATATTCTAAATAAAATCCTTGCCCGCAAACGCGAAGAAATCGCCGAGCGGCAAATAATCACCCCCATTGACGAATTGCACAAGCAAGCGGAACAAGCCGACCCGCCCCGGGGCTTCGTCAAAGCCATGCAAGCCAAAATAGACTCAGGTCTAGCGGCGGTCATCGCCGAAATTAAAAAGGCCTCGCCTAGCCGGGGCATACTGCGGGAAGACTTCCGCCCCGCCGAAATAGCGCAAAGTTACGCCACGGGCGGTGCGGCCTGCCTGTCGGTGTTGACCGACCAGGACTTTTTCCATGGCAGCGAGGCGTATCTACGACAGGCCCGCAGTGCTTGCACCCTGCCGGTTATCCGCAAGGACTTTTTGATTGACGCTTACCAAGTGGTCGAAGCGAGGGCCATCGGGGCGGATTGCATACTGCTGATCGCAGCCGCATTGGATGACCATAAATTGGCCGAACTGGCACAACTGGCCGGTGAACTAGGAATGGATGTGCTGGTGGAGGTGCATGACGCAGACGAGCTTCACCGTGCATTAAATCTGAATTTAAAACTAGTCGGCATTAACAACCGCAACTTGCGCACGTTTGGCGTTTCGCTGCATACTACCTTGGAACTGCTGTGGTCCATCCCCGATGACCGCATTGTCGTGACCGAAAGCGGCATACTTTCGCCGACTGATGTGGCGTTGATGCGTGAACATGGAGTTCACGCCTTTCTGGTAGGCGAGGCATTTATGAAAGCCGATGAGCCTGGGAAAAAACTGCGGGAGTTGTTTGGGTTTTGATATATTATGAAACTAATATGACCAATAGGGACTGAAACCTTGCACAATTAGCTTAACGAAAATCAGGAGTCGCCATGCCGGAAAACACCTTAACGATGCTCCTCGCCGGAGGCAGTGGGCAGAGGTTGCAACCATTGACCGCAGAACGGGCCAAGCCGGCAGTGCCATTCGGGGGTAAATATCGGATCATTGACTTCACACTGTCCAACTGTCTGCATTCTGGTGTCACCCGCATACTGGTATTGACGCAGTACAAATACCATTCGCTACAAAAGCATCTGCGCGATGGTTGGTCCATATTCAACCCAGAGCGCGGCGAATACATCACCATGGTCCCCCCGCAGATGCGGGCCGGCGCGTTATGGTACAGTGGCACTGCCGATGCCATTTATCAAAACTTGTTTCTCCTTCAGCGCAGTGGGGCCAAAAAAATATTGATCCTGGCCGCCGACCATATTTATCGGATGGACTATGCCGCTCTAATCAAAGCCCATGAAGAAAAGCAAGCTGATTTGACAGTGGCTTGCATGAGAGTCCCCATTGGAGAGGCTCATGCATTCGGTGTCATGTCGATTGACGAAGACAAACGGATTGTAGCGTTTCAAGAAAAGCCAAGCGAACCTTTCCCCATACCGGATGATCCAGATAAAGCCCTCGTGTCGATGGGTATATATGTCTTCTCCATGGACTCGCTGGCGAGAGAATTAAAAGCCGACAATGTTTGTGCAGATTCCAGCCATGATTTCGGCAAGGATTTGATTCCACGCATGATCAAAACACACAAGGTTTTTGCCTACCGTTTTGGCGGTTCACGGGGACGCGTCACGCCTGACCGCTACTGGCGTGATGTGGGAACTATCGACTCCTATTACGAAGCTAACATGGATTTGCTAAAGCCCGTACCCCCGCTTGACCTTTACCAAGCAGACTGGGCCATTCGCACCTATCATAGCCAAAGCCCGCCGGCGCGGATGGTTCCCAGCGAAAACGGCATGGATGGATTATTGATCAACTCCATTCTCGGCAGCGGCACGGTAATTCAGGGGGGTTATGTGCGCCATTCGATCCTGTCGTCGCGGGTCCGCGTGGAGGAAGGCGCTGTCGTCGAGGAATCCTTGCTGTTTGACAATGTCATCGTTGGCAAGGGCGCGAAGGTCCGCAACGCTATTGTCGATAAAGAGGTGAATATTCCACCAGGCGAACAAATTGGTTTTGATGAAGCTAAGGACAGGGAGCGGTTTGCCGTATCAGCCAAAGGGGTGATTGTGGTACCCAAGGAATACCGCTTCGACTAAACCTATTCGGGTGAAACGGGATTAGACGCCGAAGGTTGGAGTCGTAGTGACTAATTTTTTAAACAAGAGTAAATCCATGACCGATGAAGAACTGAAAACTTTGGTTGCAAGTTTGGCTGTCGCACAACAAGAAACAGCCAAGCAAATGCAGGAAACTGATCGTCAAATGAAGGAAACTGATCGTCAAATGAAGGAGACTGATCGTCAAATGAAGGAGACTGATCGTCAAATGAAGGAGACGGCCAGTGAAATAAAAGAACTGGGCAAACAAATTGGCGGATTGGGGAAAAAGTTCGGTAGTTTCACCGAAGGCTTGGCCTTGCCGTCAATGACCAAGATTTTGTCTGCGCGATTTGGGATGGAAGTGATTAGTCCTAGCGTCCGCGTCAAAAAGCAAGGAGAAAGTATGGAGATCGACGTATTGGCCTATGCCAATAGTGAGGTCAACGAAGCCTATGTGGTCGAAGTGAAAAGCCATGTAAAGGAAGAATCCATAGACCAATTACGGACTATTCTGGAAAGGTTTCGCCGATTTTTCCCCGAACACAAAGACAAAGCGGTTTATGGCATTTTAGCGGCAGTTGATTGTTCTGACGAATTGAGGGAGCGCATTTTAAAAGCCGGTTTTTATGTCGCCCGCATTCACGACGAAGTATTCGAGTTAGACGTTCCGGCGAATTTTAGGGCGAAGGCCTATTAATATAAACTACAGTTTGGACACGGTAGAAATAACTCAAAATCGGCAAAGCTTGGGGATGCCGGTCTTTCCTCCTCGGGCAAGTCGGCTAGGAGGGTGAAGTCTGCAAACTCGAAACCGGGCCCTACTGTGCAGCCGACTAGCGAATAGGCTCCAAGGGGCCGAGCAGCTTGCCACCAACCAGCGGGGACGACATAAGCAGGCGTGTCTCCCTCCAGTAACGGTCCCAGCCTGTGCGATAAAGTGAGCGAGCCATCCGCCTCGAAAACCAACAACTCCAGCGGCGCTCCTTCATAATGGTGCCATGCCTCATCGGCGCAAACCCGGTGCCAGCGGCTAAGGGAGCCTTCCGTCAACAGATAATAAATCGAAGTCAACGCTCTTCGTCCGATGCCGTCCGCCTCGCGCAGCACCCGGCTTTCAGAACGATGGATGCGGCGATAATAACCGCCTTCAGGGTGCGGTTCCAAGTCAAGCAAGTGGATCAATTCTGCGGCGCGGGGATGCATGTTACAGCGTTTTCAACATCTAATAGTTACTTGATGAATCTTGCAAGGCTTGTTGCAAGTCATGGACGAATGCGTCGTTGGTGGTGGCATGGGAGAGAAATAGGGTGGTTCGGTAAGCCATAATTTATTCTTTACGTTGCGTCGTTGCGCCTTTGCGTGAGACTTTCTTTTGGTTTCCCTATTCCTCCTCAGGCTCCAAAGTCTTAATCGAAGGCGCAGGCTTAAACAACTCCTTAAACCGCTCCCGGTTGCGGGAATTGGAAAATGGGTCGAAATGCTCGGGAAACTCCACTCGCAAAGCAGTTTGTCGGTTATCCAGCGAGGCTAACAAGCCGCCTAGGGCCAGCAAAGTTTCGGTGGAGACTGTCGCATCATTGCGCATTTCATGGCTGATGCCGCGCAGCATGTCGATACGGGCGTGGACATCCTGAAAATCGCCTAGGTAATTCTGGAGTTTCTTCAGTTGTTTGATGGGCTTGTCGATTTCTTCGGGCGCGTGGAGGTCGCGGAAAAACTCAAGCATATAACGCAATTTCTTGCAGGTTTTGCGCAATTCGTGGATGTTTTCCGCAGGCGTGCCGGGGAGTATGCCACGGCCTTGTTTCAGTACTCGACGGAATAGCTTCCAGATGCGCAAATCGGCAATTTGCTTGATGGGTGTCAATGCATTGGGGGCTTGCGGTCTTTTTGGGCAGGGCAGCATGAGAAACTTTTCCCAACTGGTCAACAGCGTGCGATAGCGTGAGGAACGGATTTGCCGCTCCAATTCACGATGTGCGAGGTCGCAATGGCGCTTCAGGAAAAGGCGCAGCGGTTCAATGCTGTCTTGAAAAGGCTCGGGCAATCCGGCCTTTAGGTCGTCAAAGCCGAGCAGGTAGACATCAAAGTCGCGGGGGGGGCTGGTGATTTTGCCCAGCCAGGCAAAGCGGGGACTGAAGCGCTCCACTGTCCGCCGAGGAAATATCCCCTCGATTTGGTCAAGGGCGGAGCGGGTGCGGCGCACTGCAATGCGATAATCGTGCAGGCACTCGGTGTCTAGGTTTTGCAAAACACCGGACTCATTGGCCGATAATTCATTCAGCAAGCGTTGCAAGATGGCTTTGGTTGCCTCGTCCCCGCGCCGACAGGGGTCTGGAGCCGCCGTGCCGGTGTCGGGAGGGTCGACCGGGCTGGTCGCATTGGGTTTCACGGAGGGGTCATCGCTCATGGCCGAAATGTTTCCTCAAGCTGCCGATTTAAGTGTAAATTCTGGCACATCCAAGGGGTAGTCTGCGAGTGATTTATCAAACCGTACATTCATTCAGGTGTAAATTTGTTGGCATCCCCGGCGATGAAAGTCAAACACGTAATGTTAGCCTGTTTCAGCCATTAGGCATTTCTGGTAACATTTTGCAGCATGAGTCCGACAAATATAATAATGCTGTACACCAAACAACTCCACATAAGGAAAAAATCATGTCAGAAAATCAGCAAGACGCGAGCAATGTCACTTTGTTGTTTTATCGGGAAATTACCGTACTCAACCCGCAGCGGCACGGTGGACTCAAGATTGGAACCCCGCCCGACCAAAGCTTTGCAGCTCACACTAATTCCGTACCCCTAGTGGGAGTGGAATTTGTCGAATGTTGTAGGGAATACCCAGTGGTATTCGCCCAAGGCGAAAATGGCACTTTCAACCCCGTCGCGGTCTTGGGCTTGGAAAACTCAGAAAACCTTTTTTTGGATGAAGGGCTTGCTTGGAAAGCTAATTATGTGCCTGCTTTCGTGCGCCGCTATCCTTTCGTGCTGGGTGACAACCCACAAAACCCAACCCAGCCATGGGTTTGTGTGGATGAGTCCTGCCCTTGGCTGGGGGAAGACCAAGGTGAACCCTTGTTCGTCGGTGACAAGCCTTCGGTTTTCTTGAACCAAACGCTGTCGTTTTTGACCGACTACAATTTACAATCGCAACGAACCGTCGATTTTTGCAGCAAACTAGTGGATTTGGGTTTATTGAAGGAACAACAAGCCCAAGCCACAGCAGATGGCAAGTCGTTCACCCTGAGTGGGCTTTGGGCCGTCGACGAAGCCGCACTTCTCCAATTGGATGCGGACAAAGTTCAGGAACTTTTCAAATCTGGCGAGTTGGCTTGGATTTATTTCCACCTTGCGTCCTTGGCTAATTTCCGCCGTTTGGCTGAACGCAAAGCAGCTAAAGTACCAGCAGCAGTGGCTTTGCATTAAGACAAAGACCGGCTCGGTTTTTAAAAACCGAGTCGGTCTTGCATTCTCATTTTGGCTATAATGCCGTCATTCCGGCCGGGATGCCGGAATCCAGAGCCATGGACGGTAACTTTCCGATTGCACAAGTGTTTAATTCAAGTGACTTGGCAACCCGTAGTTTCACGTCCTTGTGACTGGATTCCGGCATCCCAGCCGGAATGACGGGCCACAATCATCGTCTTGGCTCAAGCTGCTGTCTGCCCATAATGGCTTTGCACATAACGTTCGACAATTTCTTGGAAATCGCCGGCGATGTTGTCGCCCTTGAGTGTGACGGTTTTAACTCCGTCTTCGAAAACCGGGGCGACGGGTTGTTCGCCGGTGCCGGGCAAGGAAATGCCGATATTCGCGTTCTTGCTTTCGCCGGGTCCGTTGACCACGCACCCCATCACTGCAACATGCATTTCTTCAACGCCTTTGTATTGTTTTTTCCAGATCGGCATTTGGTGGCGCATATGGCTTTGAATCTGCTGGGCTAATTTCTGGAAATAGTCGCTGGTGGTGCGTCCGCAACCGGGGCAGGAGATGACCATTGGGGTAAACGAACGGATTCCCAGCGTTTGCAGGATTTCTTGGGCGACGATGACTTCCAAGCTACGATCCCCCCCCGGTTCAGGGGTCAGGGAAATTCGGATGGTGTCGCCTATGCCTTGTTGCATCAACACAGATAGGGCCGCAGTTGAGGCAACGATACCCTTAGAGCCCATGCCGGCTTCGGTCAAACCTAGGTGCAACGCATAATCTGTGCGGGCAGCCATGGATTCGTAAACAGCAATCAACTCTTGCACCCCGCTCATCTTGCACGACAAGACGATACGGTCTTTGGGCAGGCCCAGTTCCACTGCCTTGTCGGCGCTTTCCAAAGCGGAAGTGATGACCGCCTCGCGCATTACTTCAGGCAACGGTTGGGGTTCGTCCAACTGCGCGTTTTCATCCAGCAACCGGGCCAACACGCTTTGATCAAGGCTGCCCCAGTTGACGCCAATGCGCACTGGCTTGTTGTAGCGGCAGGCGAATTCGACCATTTGTGCAAATTGCGGGTCGCGCTTGGAACCTCGGCCTACGTTGCCGGGGTTGATGCGGTACTTGCCCAGTGCCTCGGCACAGTCAGGGTAGGACTCCAGCAATTTATGACCGTTGAAGTGGAAGTCTCCGATCAGCGGCACGTCGCAGCCCCTTGCATCCAGTTTTTCACGAATATGCGCGACGGCGGCGGCAGACTCGTCCCTGTCCACCGTGATGCGGACCAGTTCCGAGCCGGCACGGGCCAGTTCATAAACTTGCTGTACGGTCCCTTCAATGTCGGCCGTGTCGGTATTGGTCATGGACTGGACGACGACAGGCGCGCCGCCGCCGATCTGGACGCGACCGACCTTGACTCCGACGGTGTTTCTACGATTCATGGCATTACTCTCTGGGGTGTGTGTAGCAGATTATGCATTTTAACAGCCGATTGGGAAAAGCCGAAAACTTTGCCCGGTAATTTCCAAGTTTCACACAAAAATTCGACTTTGCTCTAAACAAGTGTCTGGCTTTGGTGGGCTACGGGTGCACATCAACCTCAATGAAAAATTGGCATTTCCAGTGTGCGCCTAGCCCACCTCAATTTACGGGCGCAGCAGGATGAAAGAACGGGCGGGTTCGATGAACCCTTTTGGCAGGTTGGCGTAGGCTTCAGGTCCGCAAAGCCAGCTTTTAAATGGCTGGTTCATAGCATACTGGTTAAAGGCTGGATCGACCCAGCCAGCCTCTGCCGCCTGTATGGCAGTCAGTTCACGGGCTTTGTCGTCGGGTTTGTCTAGTTCCGCAATGGACTTCACTAGTAATAAATTTTCAACACAAAGCTTATTGGACAGCCAGGCAGCTAGGCTGTCGGAAGAGATATCCCAAGTGGCCGGTATGCCCGCTTCATCCAGTGTTTCGGGGTCAGGAAGCCAGACTACTGCATGTCCGATGTGGTTGACCAAGTTTTCCAAGGTCGTTGCCATGACGAGTTTGGGGCAAAGCCCGGCTAGCATCCGCCCATATTGCCGCATCGCCAATATTGCCATGTGATGCGCTGTCTGTTCGTCGAAATGCCAGTGCATTTGGGCCTGCCGTACCGCATCGGCAAACAGCCCCCCGCCGGGTACGATGATGGCACTAGTTTGGCTTAAGGCTTCCAACCAAGGGATTAAACAATAGGAATCCGCCAAGCTACCGCCGAGCTTAACTGCCCATATGTTTTTTGGTTCCATCATCTACAGATTTTTAAATAATTATATTCTACCCGGTCAAGCCAAATTATTACTATAATCTGTTTCGGCTTGGACATTAGCCCCGCCGGTACCCATCGGCGAGTATAAACAACGGGGAAGTCCTAAAAGCTGGATTCAATCCAGTGTCAACTGGACGTTTTGGACAATGGTCGTGCATTGACCGCCCATGCGTCCGGCAAATCTTCCCTGGTTTTCAAACCATTGGAAATAACGGGTTACAACATGCAAGTACCACTAGAGATTACATTTCACGGCATAGGCCATTCCGATGCCGCAGAATCAAAAATCCGCGAAAAAGCGGCTAAACTGGAGCAGTTCTGTGACAACATCATCAGTTGCAGGGTCGCTGTTGAACTCGATCACCAACACCAGCAACAAGGTAATCTCTTCCACGTCCGCATCGACCTCAGCGTACCCAACAAGCATATCGTGATCAGCCGCGAGCGACACGACAAGCAATCGCATGAGGATTTGTACGTGGCACTGCGCGACGCTTTCGATGTGGCTAAGCGTCAACTTGAAGAGTATGTCCGCATTCAACGCGGCGAAGTGAAAAAACATCAGGCGCCTGCCGTAACCGAGACACCCTGAAGAGGTTCACTTTCCATCTGCGCCGGCTTCATCTGGAACGCCACCAGTTCCGCTGAGGCCGGCATAATGCATCAAAACTATAGCTTGGCTGTCTATACAGGCAGCGAAATTCTGTGCTATAAACCTGATTGAATCGACGTGACAGTATAATAATGATGTCTAAATGTTGCAGCGGTTTTACAGTCGTCGAATTTAATCATTCACTTCCACCATAACGGGTTTGAAAATGGCGAAAACACTTCTTATTACAAAAACAAGATTTGATATCCTGAAATGCGCACTAGTGGCGGTTTCAGTATTGGGCTTTGGGCTGATGGCCGGTTGCGGCGAAGACGGTAGCTATTCCAGCAGTTCAGCGTCCAAAATGGAAGCGAGAATCAGCGGGAAGATCAGCAATAAGAACGGACCCATCGAACAAGGCTCGCTTGATGTGCGGGACAAATCCGGCAACGTCGTCCACACGACTCATTTCACCAATGCTCATTACACCATCACCGTGCCGGCGGGTACGACATACCCGATTGTCATCTCGGCCCATCCACCCGCTGAGGCGTTGCTGAGCGACCCGGTTAAGGCCGTGGTGACCAGTCCCATAGCGGATGTCATGGATGTGAGTGCAGTGACCACCGATGTCGTGGATGGCGCAATTGCTTTGGGTGGGCTAACCGAGCAAAACATCACCAAGGCTTCTGGCGTCGCCATCAACATGCGTCAAAAAGAAGGTGTCAGTGCCGGTGCCGGTGGCAGTGGCGGTGGCCCCGGCAACAGCGGCGGTGGTGCGGGTGCGGGCGGCCATGGTGGCCACAACATGGATGCCATGAGAAAACCAGGGACTGAAAGCGAACCTGAGAAACAATAAATCGAGTCGGTCTTTAACTTAAGCGACGGCGCACTAAATGTACGGTGGTGGGGGCGACCGGCCGGTCGCCCCATGCTGTTGACACAGGATTGGACGTAGGCCGGAATAAGGTCGTGCAAACGACCGTTTCCGGCATTCGGCCCGTCAGCTCGCCGGAAACGCCCACTGGCGCGGACTTATTCCGGCCTACCGCTGCTTAACATCAAACAGCATTGGACGGAGCATCATCTTCATACAACAACCCAAAAAAACCTCCCTGACACGCACGGCTCGAACTAGCGTCCCTGTGCAAAAATCACGGCGCCTGTCTATTTGGACAATGCTTGTTTTTGCTCTTCGTTTAGGCGGCTTAATGCCTTTTAGTGCCTGGTTGGCGCTCAGTCTGCTGATTGGGGCTTGGTACGCTTTCGAGGTCCATGTCGCCCGCCCACCTATGTTCTGGATGGGGGAACCCAAACCCATGGACAGGATGAACCCCTTTACTTGGGCCCGTACTTTGCGCAACCAAGGGTTTATCTTGGGATATTCTGACCTGAGAGGAAATCCGCTTTGGGTCACTTATGCGCTCATGCCCTCTCCACAAGGTGCAACCAGTCTGATGTCGCCCGAAGAATTCAAGTCTGACTGGCGGGGTATCAACCGTGTAGCCCCGCAGCATTATAACGGCAGCGGTTACGAAATTGGTCATTTGGCACCCTTTCATGCCATGGGCTTGATTTACGGCAAGCAAGGGCAAAAGGATGCCTTGCGCATGACCAACGCCGTGCCGCAAAAGGCCGGTCTAAGCAACAAACTTTGGGAACGGTTGGAAGAGGTGGAATTGGACCCCTTTGCTAAGCAATTCGGAAAAATCTGGGTGATGGCCGGCCCGATTTTTGACCCGCCGGTCGAGCGCTTGCACACCTCTTGGCGGGTTGAAGTTCCCGATGCATTCTACACAATCATCGTTGCCCCGGAGGCAAAAAAGATGCTGGCGTTGGTGATGCCGCAAACGGTGCGCGGTGACGAACCCCTAGACCATTATGTGACCAGCGTAGATGCAATTGAGCAGCGCACGGGATTTGATTTTTTCCATGAACTCGACGATGCCGAGGAAGCTCGCTTGGAGGGCGCAGTCGATCCTGACGCTTGGCATTTGCGGGAACTGGCCCGCCAGCCTAGGCGCACCAGCCAAAAAGCCGCAACCCCCTAGGGGTGCGATTAAAAGTGATGCGGGAGTGCAAGGCTTGCCTTGCGATGGCGTGTGCAGGCAAGGCAAGGCTTGCACTCCAAGCTGGAAAAAGAAGTCTCACGCAAAGCTCGCAAAGGCGCAAAGAAGAGTGCTTTTCGTCCATGGTCATCGTTCAGCCCGATGGGTGAGTTTGTGGAGTGCGGCGACTCGTCGCCGCATGGTTCGGAAAGCGGCGACGAGTCGCCGCACTCCACATTGGGTGGGCTGAACGATGACCAAGGCCGAATTATTTGATAATAAAAACGCTGTAACTACTAGAATCCCCTTTAGGCATCTCATCACTCACTTGCACATCATCCACCCTAGCCCAGCGCGGCCCACTTGCGCACCAGTCAATGAAAGCCTCCATACTAGGCTTATCACCCTCGGCAAGGATTTCGACATTGCCTTCCGGTAAATTCCGCACCCAGCCAGTTATGCCTAATGACTTTGCTTTGTCGAAGGCCGATGCGCGGTAACCAACGCCTTGCACCCTACCAGAAACAACAATATGCACTCGTCTTTGCACGGCTTACCTAATCATTGATGCTTGGCAAGACCGACTCGGATTTTAAAACCGAGTCGGTCTTTATTAAATGGCAAACTATCTTATATGCTACCGATGCCATACTCAACGCTATTTATTTCTGATCGTCCAACAATAATGGATTCTCGGGTTGCGTTCAAAATCCTTGGGGATGGTCTTGCCGCTGATGTCCTCGACCACAAAATCTTGCAAAGCATCATAATCGAGTTTGAATTTACGGAAATTGGTGGAAAAGATTAACAGGCCGCCGGGCGATAGCAATCTGGCGGTTTTGCGTAAGATTTCCACATGATCCCGCTGTGCGTCAAAAGCACCTGCCATGCGCTTGGAATTGGAGAAGGTGGGCGGGTCTAGGAATATCAAATCAAACCGGTTGCCACCCTTATCTACCTGGGCATCCAGCCAAGCCAGGCAATCGGCCTGGATCAGTTCGTGATGATAACCTTTGATGCCGTTCAGTTCCAAGTTCCGCCGCGCCCATTCCATATAGGTATGCGACATGTCCACACTGGTCGTCGAACGGGCACCGCCCAAAGCCGCATGGACGGTGGCCGTTCCGGTATAGGCAAAGAGGTTGAGGAAATGCTTGTCCTTGGCCAATCGCTGGATCATCAGCCGGGTCGGGCGGTGGTCCAGAAACAGGCCGGTGTCCAGATAGTCTTCAAAGTTGACCCAAAAACGGCAAACGCCTTCGTCCACCTGATGGAATCGGCCTACGTCGGCCTGCTTCTCATATTGGTCGGAGCCCCTCTGGCGCTGGCGGATTTTCAGGAATAGTTGTCCTTGTGGAATCTCCAACACCTGTGGCATGACTGACAAGGCTTCCACCAAACGGTGCTCGGCCTTGGCGGGGTCAATGATGGCCGGTGCCTGGTATTCCTGCACATGCAGCCAAGTTTTCTCGCCTTGGTACAAATCCACCGCCACCGCATATTCGGGAAGGTCGGCATCATAGAGCCGGTAACAAGACACGTTGTTTTGCCTAGCCCACCGCCCCAAGTTTTTTGCATTTTTACGCAAACGATTGGCAAACATTTCCGCCCCTGAACCGGTTTCCCCCTTGTTTGCCAGACTTTGGGCTTGGCGCATCAGTTGCTTGGATTTGCGGGCTTCCTCAGAAAGCCCGGTTTCATCCTCGTGGGGCGTAAAAAATCGCTCTGGTTCGATATCGAAATTGAACAATTTGCATTCTATCGCCCCGTTGTAGAGTTTGTAGAATTTCCTCGCACGAATCCCCAGTTTGAACGCCAGTTCCGGGTTGCCGGTCAATACGCTGGCTTTCCAAGCTTGGAAATGGGTTCTTAGGACACCACCCAGTTCGCTATACAAACCGGCCAGTTCATCCGCCTCGCCTAGCCTTTCGCCATAGGGGGGGTTGACCACGACCAGTCCGGTAGGTTGAAAATCCCCCTTTTTTTCCTTTATAAAAGGGAAGGAGTCTAAGGTCTCTGCTGTTGAATTAAGGGTTCCATCGTCGTTCCGGCATGGATTGGTGGCATCCCTGCAATCTGGATTCCGGCGATCCATGCCGGAATGACGGCTTAATTCAGAAGTATAGC
Source organism: Candidatus Methylumidiphilus alinenensis (assembly GCA_003242955.1). Lineage (GTDB taxonomy): Bacteria > Pseudomonadota > Gammaproteobacteria > Methylococcales > Methylococcaceae > Methylumidiphilus > Methylumidiphilus alinenensis. The sequence goes on along the minus strand of QJPH01000143.1, from coordinate 67,315 downwards.
CGTATTTGCGAGGCCGTGCGTTTATGACCTCTTGCTTTTCGACATGGATCAATCCGTGCAATCCGGCCCGCTCGATATTGTCCAATGCGGCATGGACGGCATGGCGGTCAAAATCATAGCCGGTGATCGTCGGCAGCTTCCGCAAACCGGCTTCGCGGCGGGTTTTGGCTTCCTCTAACAGAGATTCCCACAAGTCGGCGCGATGATGCTTCCAGCCCTGAAAGCCAAAATAATCCCGCATCAGCCCTGGCGCAATATCAGCAGACATCCAAGCGGCTTCGATCAGCAGGGTTCCAGAACCACACATGGGATCGACCAATTCGCCTCCCGTTTTAGCAATATCAGGCCAACCCGCTCGCAGCAGAACGGCGGCGGCTAGGTTTTCCTTCAGCGGGGCAATTCCGCCATCCAACCGATAACCGCGCTTGTGCAGGCTCTCGCCGGAAATATCCAGGGCAACGCTGGCAATGTCCTTGTCCAAATAAACATTCACCCGAATGTCTGGACGGTCCAAACGCACCGAAGGGCGGATACCGCACAGTTCGCGGAACTGATCGACGATGGCATCCTTGACCTTTTGCGCGCCAAATTGAGTGTGGGTGATGCGGGATCGGGAACTGGTGAAATCCACGGCCAACGTTGCTTCAGGCAGCATCAAAACCGCCCAGTCGATTTCACTGACTTCGGTGTATAGTTCCTCGGGAGTGGCGGCGGGAAAGCTTGCCAGCTTTAACAACACGCGATTGGCTAACCGCGACCACAAACAACCCGGTAGGCGGTTTCGATGTCGGCGGAGAAAGAAACCCCCGCCCGGACGTCTTTAACCTCATCGGCACCCAAACCACGCAATTCGTCGGCGAGCAAAAGTTCGAAACCCAATGGGGCCGTGGCAAAATAATTTTGATTGTTCAAGAGTTTCCAGTAGCGTCAAGTAAACTTAAATGCTTATTTTACCCTGAATTAGTGCGGTTGGTCATTCAGGCAAAATCACGATTAGGTGTATTCCAGAAATGAGCATACCACTCCCCCCTTTGCAAAAGGGGGGTTAGGGGGGATTTCCCCAAAGGAGGGTAAACTTTATTGGAAACCACCTTAACGTTGAACCAAATAAAAAATTAGAGTTAAACTATGGTCCGTCATTCCGGCAGGGATTGCCGGAATCCAGTCCACAGGGATGTGAAACTGCGGGCTGGCACACACCCTGAATCAAACACTTGCGAGCGTCGAGTTGCCGTCCATGGCATCTGGATTCCGGCAATCCCTGCCGGAATGACGGCGTTCTAGCCAAAATGAGAATTGCTGTGTCCGGCGACCATGATCTGTTGACACTTGGCAGTTATGGTAATATTCCTATTGTACGTCCGGTGGATTTTTTGCGAAAGGTGGGTACGATTAAACGTGATGCACACAAACTCGGCAATGCTTGAAATTACGCCGGGCCCGTCATTCCGGCATGGATGCAGGAATCCAGCGTCCAGGGATGGCAAACCTCAAGCGACGACAAGCCTTTTGTAATGACGGCGTAAAAATCACTGGATCAAGCCTGTTCCCAAGGCAACCTAGCTATTGCAGTCAAAGGAGATTATTGATGAAATTTGTCAACTTTCTGTTTCACATCTACCAGCCACCTGTACAAGAATTTGATATGCTGGCTAAAATTGTACGGGAGAGCTACGAACCGCTGACGCGTAAAATCAGGGAAGCCAGCGGCTTGAAATTCACCTTGAACATCAACTACAGTCTTGTCGAATTACTCCACGATCCATTTCCGCAGATACTTGAGAATATCCGCGCCGCGCATGACGAAGGAATTTTGGAGTTGACCGAAACCGGGGCTTACCACCCTATCTTCCCATTGATACCTTATGAAGAAGTGGAACGGCAGATACGGCTAAACCATGAAGGCAATCAGCGTTTATTGACAGCTGAATTCAATCCACAAGGAGTCTTTTCTCCTGAATTGGCCTTCACCGGCAATCTGGCTTCCCAGCTAAAATCCCTCGGTTATCAGTGGACTATCGCCGACGATGGCAATCTGGACTATTATGGCATCGAAGTTCCGTTTGACACCGTTTACTGCCAAGATGAATTAGGGGTGTTGTTGCGTAGCAACCATTGGTCCAACCGCTTTGCCAATAACGATAACAACTGGGTCCATGGGCAGGAATTTGTCGAAGAGTTGCTGGCTTCCATGAAACAATGGATGGGGGACCAAGACGGCTATCTGATCATCGCGCTGGATGGGGAAACTTTTGGTCATCATCAACATAAATATAGCGAAGTGTTTCTTAGTGAAATGTTTGCTGCTTTTGACCAGCATAAGGATGAGATACGAACCGCCCACTTGGCAGAAATCTTTCATCATTTCAAGCAGGTAACCCAGTTTATCCCGCCCGGCTCCTGGTCTACAGATCGTGCCGACATTGACAACCGGGATTATTTTTCTTGGTGGAAAAGCCATAAAAATCCCATCCATACCTTGCAATGGCAATTTTGTGACCTTGTACTGGACAATGTGCGACGCTTGAACGATAAAAACTTGAATGGGGATATGGACAAAGCCCTTTACTCTTGTCAGTTCTGGTGGGCCAACTATTGGAAATTCGACAAACCTGAGAATTCACAGGAAATTTACAAGGGGGCATTCAATTTGATGCGCATTCTGCAAAAGGCTTGGGTGATGACCGGTAATGATGATGATATTGGCAAAGGCGAGAAATTATTTAGGGAATTGGTGACCGCAATTGAGAATAAAAGACATCTTTTGGAGAACCGCTAATGGCTAAAATGTATGTGGCGTTTTTACTGGATTTATTTCAACCTTCATCACAAAACGACAAAGTCATCGACGAGGTGACCCGTGAGTGTTACCAACCCCTAGTGGAACTATTCAATTCCAAACCCAATGCCAAATTCACCGTTTCCCTTGCCAATTCTTTAGCCAGCTTATTAATCGAATTCCGTAAAGACAAAGTCATAGAAGGGCTTAAACAGGCGGTTAAGTTCGGCAAAATAGAAATGATCCATACCGGGGCTTACCATCCCATCTTTCCATTGTTACCAGACCAAGAAGTCAAACGACAAATTGCATTAGATAAGGATTTAAAGTCCGAACATTTCGGAGTTACTACAACATCGGGTATTTTTTCTCCTGAAATGTGCTATCACGACAAACTTTTACCTTTATATCAAGAGATGGGCTTTCAATGGACGATTATTGATGATTGCGTGATGGAAATAAATGGGATAAGGATTCCTCAACACGAAATTTACCATGTCAACGACATTGCAGTGTTCATGAGGAGTGAACTATGGAGCAATCGTATTAAAAATGGGCATCATCTGACGGGTCGGGAGTTTGTTCGACAAATGGAGGCTGAAATTCAACTGCAACAGCAAGACTGCTACACTATCATTGCCATATCCGGGGAAACCTTTGGTCATCATGTTAAATATTATCAGGAGACTTTTCTGAGGGACATGCTGTGTAAATTATCGAAATCAGATTCTGTAGAATTATGCTTGGTGTCCGATCTGCTCAACATCAAAGGTCTAAGCAAGATTGAAAAACCCAAAGAAGTTGGACAAATCTTTGAGTATTTTCCACCCTGCTCTTGGGCAACTCAGCCGGATAACTATAAAAGGGGAGATTACTACCCCTTGTGGAAATCCAAAGACAATCCTATCCATGAAAACCTTTGGAAGCTGACCGATCTGATATGGGATGCTAATTCAAACATTAATTTCAATATCGAGGGTGATGAACAACACTCTGGATTAAATAAACTACGCGATTTGTTGGACCGGGCATTTTATTCAACCCAATACTTTTGGGCTTCGATCTGGTTTTGGAATCCAGAGCGAATCTATGAGGGCATTGATTTACAAATGCGGACACTGTATTTGACTGCTTCCCTAATGGATAATTATGAGCTACTGAAAGCAGGTCAAGAGATTTACACGCAACTGATGTGGGCGATACACCAGCGCACACAAGAAGAACTCAATTCTGAACTGGATAAATCCCTGGCAAAATTGAATACAGACTCCGATTTTAAGAAAAGAATATTGCCTTGGTTAAACTCCATCAAACAAGCGATTGATTACCATGAGCTTCGGAATATCAACAACACCTAATAAACCTTGGAGGCATCACGCATGATACAGCATAATTTAGTTGGTGCAGGGAAAGAAGATTTATCTCATCAGGAGTATTTTAAAGCGATCCAGAAGTTTTTACTTGTTAAAGAACACAAACTTGATCTGATTGATGAAATTCACTGTCATGGGGGTGTTATTGCCATTGAAGCCGTCGATATCGATAACAACACCACCAAAGAGGTGAACATTATCACTACATATGGTAGATGCAAGATATACTCCTGTGGTGAGAACCTGCAAAAAATTGTACAACTTGACAATCCTAGTGGCTTCCAAGAATTACGTTTTTTTAAATATGGCAGGGGGGCAAGTACACATTCCGCCATGCTCGTTGCTTATAAAAAGAATGCACCGCCTGCCATTTATCATTTTTCGAGACAAGGTAATAAACTTTCAGCTGACTTACGCTCAATCATTGGTATACCAAGACAACAAGAAGATGATTTGGAAATCTATTGTATAATTTACAAGGATTCACACCTATATTTGGCGGCATCGAATAATAAAATTTATCGCTTTAGCCCTTTTTCACCTAACAAACCGGATCAAGAACTAGACACTCTAAAAAATATCCAACACTTTCAAATTGACGACTTGCCTTCACCTACTGATGCAAACACTATACAAGACTCCCATCTGGTAGGTATTATGCATGGGGGAGGGATTATCGTATACGACATCAATCCGCATGGGTATATAAATATGACACCTCGAAGTTTTGCCCATTCGAGCTTATATATTTGCGTCCAAGTAGCCGATCCCGATAATGAAGGTAGCGAAAGCATTATTGCTTGTGCTTCCAATGGCAAACTGGACATCTATGATCTACACACGACGCAATTAAAATACTCGATCAAATGTGCCGATAAGTTTCATTCCTTATATTGTGACGATATTGACAACGATGGCATACTAGAAATATTAGTTGGAGGTGCCAGCAACCGCATCTATGTATTTGCCGTTGATCCTGACAGACGTGAGTTGCGTATCAAATGGGAATATCCCACCGAACATCGGGTAACCGCGTTGTGGGCTGGTAATATTAGGCAGTTGGATAAGAAGCGGGTTATTGCAGGGTTGGCCAATGGCAAATTGCAAGTTTTCAAGATATATATAGGTTCCACCATCAATAAAAAAATTGCACAAGCATTTAATGATTTGAAAAAAAGTCATGGAAACAAAGAGATTCTAAATTGGTTCAGTGAGTCAAAATATCCCGCAGTAGCCCGATATGGAATGGATGTCCTTGAGCGGGAAATGGATTGCCATCAAGTTGTGGAGTTTTTACAATCTATTGAAGAACAGCAGGTTTATGACGTTAATTTACAAATTTTACAAAAATTGGGTTATTTATTAAAAAAATATCAAAATGAAAAAATTCTTATACGTTACACATTTGAATTTATTGAAAGATTATATAAAAAATATCAAAACTTACCTACTTGTGAGCAAATATGCTTTGAATTAGAAAAAATCAATAATGTTATTGGCAGTGGTAATGATTTTCTAGGTCAATTCAAAGAATTCACAGAAGAGAAAATTCGTTGGAAGGATTTACCGATCCGGCGTAGTGAGGACATAAAACGATTATCTTCGGAAGGTTTATTTCCCGATGCCTACAAACAATTAGACAATTTAAAATTGATTGGGATGGATTTGTTGGAATCACACCTCAGACTAGAGAATATCGAGTTCATCTCATCCATTGATGGTGGCAACAGGATTATACTAGCAAGTTCAGAAGGTGATCTTTATAGGATAGACAAGGGCAGAATTGATAAAAAACATTTTAATGATACAGAAATACACATCGTCCTTATCCATGGTAGCAAAAAACAATATTTCATAGGAAACGGTTCAGACGTTTTTAAGCTTGACTCTTTTGATTATCTTGACATGGATAAACCCTTTGCCAGTTATAGCAAGGCAATTTGCTGTTTAACGGCACTCCACCACCAAGGCCAAGATTATTTGGCATGCGGGCTAGTGAATAATGACATCGTTATCCAGGCTGGCAATGTACAGCGTAGGGAGTTTACGTTGCCAGCCATTCCTATCAAGATGGAATTAAAAGTTGCTAAGGATAAAATAACTTTTTATGTCATCACGGTGACAGGTTGCATCTATCGTATGCAAAATATCAACGATTTTCTAAATCAACCTGAAACACAGGCTGACCCATTCAAGCAGCCATGGTTGGAGCTAGGCGATTCCGTCAATGTGCTGGATTGGGTCTGCATTGAAAACGAGCAAGGCAATCCGCATTTTTATGTATTAACCCCTGATTCGATTTACAGTGTCCATGCTGATGGCGAGAAGTCGAGATTTTGCATCATTAACAACATAGACAGGCAGCTAATTTCGATAGCTTTAGGCAAGACTTATAAGGGTAGCCAAGAAATTATCATAGGCACACGGCAACGTAGTTTGATATTCCTATCCCTAGAAGGCGAAAAAACCAAAGAACTATTTTTAGCCGATATGCCTACGGCAGTGCATAGTTTAGCCAATAATGGAACGGGTCAAGAAATTATCGTTGCACTCGCTCAGGGGCTTGTCAACCGCTACCGAGTGGTCAGTCCAAATTACCTTAAAGAGTTGGAAACTATTTGCAATCAGGAAAAGGGATATGCTCTATTATGGGCTAAACATACGTTGGCGGAGAAAATGGTCTTGATAGCCCTGTCCCTCGGCGGGGCTGAACTTACCGGCATTCACGATAAGCTGCATAGAATCAAGCATTTTTTTCCAAAAGACAATGTCTTGCTGGGTGTCCAATCTTTGGAGGCTCTAAAACTAATCGTTAGCCACGTTGAACAAAAAGAAAGCCATTACTTGTTGCAAGATAGCGGTTATGCCCACTGGATTTCAACTCACCAAGATGTCTTCAAAACAGCACTTGAACATCGGCAAGAGCTGATTGCAGCAATCAAGCTTATTGATGTATGTAAAATTGATGTAGCCTTGAATAAAGAAAAACAACTACCTTGGGTAACTGATTTTCTTTTGATAAACCCAGAACAGTGGGCGAATCTTGTCCACCTTTCGATTGCACTTAATTCAAAATATGAAGCCAATCAGAAACAAAAAGAATTGCTCAGGCAAAACCATCTGGAAATACTCTGCGCCACCGTCAAGGTATTATTCCAAGAACGCGTACCCGTTCCTCTAAACTTACAACCACATTTGGAAGTTTTTGAAATTAAAATTCCATCTATCAAATTTCATGGTTTTGATTGCATACTTGTTACTGTGTTGAAAGGCACTGACTACAGCACGGTAAATCATTGGATTAAATCCACGACTAATTGGAGGATTGTCCTAGTTATTGCACCAGAGAGGATAGAATTTATAACAACGACGCTGAAAAATGAATCACTAAGCTTTTCGACTGCCGTGCTAGATTACCAGGATTTAAAGAATATTCTTCTTGCCAACAATCCCCATGAGGAACTCCTGTCTTTGCTGGTTGGACAGGTCAATCTCGTTGCCTTGTCCCCTTTCCAAATTGCCGGCCCGGTCAGGGAAATGTTCTATGGTCGAGAAAATGAAACCCAAATTATTATAAATTCTATCCTGCAACCCAACAAAAAATGTTATGCCATCATTGGCCCTAGACGCATAGGCAAGACTTCTTTATTGATGCGTATCAAAGATGAGATCGACAAACGCAAACATTTCAAAACTGTCTATCTAGATTGTAGCCCGTACGGTTCCGATATTTTGGAATGGGGGAAGGGGTTGTTTCGAAAATTGGAAATAACCACTGCATTTAATGCCATAGCCGATTTTATCACCCAGGTAGATGATTACTGTAAAAGCCATAAATGCAAGCTGGTACTTTTCCTCGACGAATTGGATGATCTGCTGCCAACGGGTGAGACATTTTCAAGAACCTTAAGGGCACTGATTAATGAAGCCTCAGTCAAGATTGTTGTAGCCGGCTACCGCGAACTCTACTTCCGGATGCATGACATCCAATCGCCGTTGTTTAATTTTTTGGAAAAACTAGAACTCGGATCTTTGGCTGAAAAAGATGCCATGGCACTGATTGATGAACCTTTTAAGAACATTCTCACTATTGACAAAAATAACATAAGATATATCACCGAGAAAACAGCTTGTTATCCCAACTTCATTCAGTTTTGCTGCGCGAAAATAATTCGTATTGACAAGATACGCAAAGTGAGGGAAATTAGTCGCGATGACATTGACAAAGTGATTAATTCTACAACATTTTGCGAACATATGATTGAAGTTTATTTGTATAATTTGGATGATCAATCCAAGCTATTACTTTATTTAATGATGGCTTGTTTTGATAAGAAACTAGGTAAAATTATTATTGACCGCATAGCTTACAGTAAAATAACTCGTAAATATGCTAATGAAAGGGAAAAATATGAACTTGGCAATAAGTTTACACCTTTTGAATTACAACGTTTGCTAGAAATATATGATGTTAATTTGAGTGATAAAGAAATCGCTAATCTGATGAAGAAATTAGTTTTAGCAACTATCCTCAAGCACGAACCGGAAAGCATTCTGTATAGTTTTGTCCTGCCTGACCTGCCTTTCATTCTTGGAAAACACATCGAAGTTGAGTTGACGGCTGTCAGTTTACTCGAACGAATCAGTGAAATATACCCTAAATAGGTGTCGTTATGAATACTTTAGAAAATACCACCAATCCATTTGTGTATACAAGCCCAATATTAAAAGATAAATCGGTAACTAGAGAAAAAATAGTTAAAGAGATTTATGATGATATTAATTCTAAGACATGCATATCCATAATGGCTTCTAGGCAAACAGGGAAAACCACTTTACTTAATGCGCTAGATAGTGAGTTTACTGATAAATATATATATATTCATATCAATTTAGAAGCATGTGGTTTTTATGATATTAAAGAAGTCACACATGAGTTCTGGAGTAAAACCAAACACCTTATATATCACTATGACAGCACTACACCAGATAGGATAATTGATTATTTTAGGTTATTACATAATAACAAACCAATAATATTCCTTATCGATGAAATATGCCCCAACAGAGAAGTTGCAGCTGAATTATTGCGACACATACGAGCGTATTATATGGAAAGTTTCGTTGACAAAAGTAAGCACAAACATGTATTTGTAATTGCTGGTTCAACCGATTTAGGAGATTTGACCATGGAAGAAAATTACCTAATCTCTCCATTCAATATAGCAGAAAAAATCTATCTTCCAGATTTCACTCCATCAGAAACCCAAGGACTCATTACACGTCTATCGGATGATAAATTCTCCGAAATTCAAATTAGCAAGATATATGAGACCACTTTAGGTCATCCGTATCTAGTTCAATATGTTTGCCATCATCTTTACAAGCTCGACAGCAAGGAAATAGACGATCAGTTAGACAAACTTTCTGAATTTTTAGAAAATGTTGGCCTAGACAGTACCACCCATATTCAAACCATGGTATCTAATCTTTTCGGAACTGATAAACTGAATTCAAACCTTACCAAAGTATTGGAAGCCATCCTCAATGGAGCTAACCTGCCATTTTCATTAAGCAGCAAGATTATCAGAGACCTCTACCTGCAAGGGTGCATTCGGGATAACCAAGGCGTGTGTGCCATCAGAAATCCTATTTATCAGCATGTCTTTGAAAAGCAATTTAAACTTGCCAAGCAACTACAGGCCATCATGGATACAGGCAGTCAAACACCTACAGGCATGATTTCTGAAAGTCGCTTAACCGAAATTCTTCAACAACAAGCAGAGTCAATAAAGCAACTGTCTGACTATTTTCAAGGCCCTCAACTAAGCAATTACTCTGGCTATGTTGCGGCAGAAATTTTTGTTGACAATGGTTCGGAGGCTGATAGTGCTGAGAAAACATGGACAATGCGGGTTCAATTTACTCAAGAGCAGCCCATTGATATATCTGATTCTAGTTCAGCCTGTTATGAGAAAATTGTTGTTCGCGACGGGCAAGACACTCCCGAGGTTGAGTTTACTGTTTTCTTGTATTCTGAAACATTACAAGCCACAACTAGTAGGCAGATAATAAAGCTGGAAAGAGAGGCCCATGACTTAATCCCCGAACTGAATTTCACCTTGAAATCAATTGATGATTCTATTACCAATCATCGTATTTATGTCCAAGTTTTACAGGGTACACGACTCATTCAAACTCTGACTGTCAACTTAGCCTTGTAATGGTCATCGACCGCCTGTTTGTTTAAAGAATAATAACAGTAAGCCTATATGAATGAATCATCGAAAACTTTTATATTAAAAGAGCCTGGTAATAATAAAACTGTAATCCGTTATTTCATATCCTATTCACATGAAGATAAAGAACTCAAAGAAAAATTACTTAAACCTCTAAAGCAATGTCTTAAAATTTCTAAAGAGTACAATTTTGAAGCTTGGGATGATGAGGATATTATAGCTGGAGAAGATTGGCATGAAAAGATTCAGGCGGCTGTCGCTGGTTGCCATTTCGGTCTGTTACTGGTCAGTCCGAATTTTTTAGGCAGCGAGTATATTGAAAACCACGAATTACCAGCCTTTGTCCCCATTAACATTGCAGTGCCGAACACAGGGAAGCGGGTAATACCTGTCGCCTTAACACCAATTCTGTTCGATGGCATCATGGACCTGAAAGGGCTAGAAAAGCAGCAAATCTTTCATTTAAAAACCGATAAAAATCTGAAAACATTTCAAGATGCCAGAACAAAAAGTACACGCGATAAGTTCGCCCTAGAACTCTTTCAGCAGATTATTAAAACCGTCAACAACTTACCCTGCCTTACCTCACAATCCATAAATGACCGGGAACTTGATCAAAACATCGATCAAAAGCCGGAAAGGGCTAGTATGGTAAGTACACTCAGAATTTCGAATATTGTTGATGAGCGTAGTTTACATGAAATATTAATTACCGGACCTCACAAACAAAAAATTTGTCTACCCTATAGATTGGATGATTCAGAAACAAAATCAAAATTAATAAACTTGCGAAAAGCTTTGCGCAAGCTCATCAAAATAGGGAAAAATGAAGGTCTACAGGTCGAATTTAATCAACTAAACAAAGCCTTGTCTGAATTGAATTGCGCTGGAAACGAACTCCTATCGATACTTTTTAATGGTCAAGATTCTGAGGTAGTCAAAACTTTTCGTAGATGCTGTCCAAAATGGAATCATGACAGTAATTCCCCTTCATTGATTGTTATGTCAGGTGAATCTAATGATATTTTACCTATCGAGTTTTTACCATTATTTAATAATACTGAATGGTTGCCCGTTGCCAATTATGACGAATTACGACTAGCTTTATGCCGCTTTCCTGGCTTTTCAAGCGTGGTATATCGTGAACTATCCGATGCTAATGTTAGTGAGGATTTGATTTTGGATAATGACCCCGTTCTGCCGCTAAAGTATTTCCACCATCAGGAACTCCATGTAGCTAAATCTAATTGGGAGTTTTTTAAGGATCATGATCAATTTCTCGAACTGGAAGGGCCTTGGCCAGGCGAATATCTGGATGCTAGTGTTTTTCGCGGCAATCTAGCCAAACATCTTCAAAATCCGTTCCTGCGCTTCAACGGGGAAATGCAAAGCCGTCCCGATCAAATTCAACACTTCGTCTGTCATTGCCAAGTTTGTGAACCGGCTGACTCAAACGAATCGAAACTGTGTTTTTCATCAACATTGCAAGCAAGTATCGGCGACCTTCAAAAGCATTTTGTATATAACCGAGTAGAATATAAATCCAAATCTTCCAAACCCATCATCTTTCTCAATGCTTGTGGTAGCACTGATAATGACTCATTTGCACCTAACCCATTTCCTAAGTTCTTTTTGAATACAAATAACAACCGAGGATACATCGGCACGGAAGAAAGAATTCCAGACCGATTTGCCAGCGAATTCTCTAAAATATTTTACCAATCCCTATTGCGTGGAGACCCGCTAGGTGAAGCCATATATTATGCTAAGTGGGAATTGTTGAAGCGTCACCGAAATCCACTAGGACTTCTCTATACGATGTACGCCAATCCCGATATTCGCCTACTTATAAAACCGTAGCCTCTTTAGTTTCGTCATCGCGGCGCAATCGGTGTAAACCGTATTGCGTCTGGTCATGACGCGCCAACGAAGAGCGGATAGCCCGCAGGTGTTCTATGATGATGTGGTCTATGTTGTCGTCGATCATGGCGGAAGCCTTTCGGGTGGTAAAATATTAGCGTATCACAAGGCACTCCCTGATTAGGTAGACTGCTCAGCTAAACCAATATGTGCGTCATACCGGCAGGGAGAGCGAAGCGAGGGTTCGCCGGTATCCAGAACACAGGGAGGTGAACCTAGATTGCCCTCCATGGCGACTGGATTCCGGCAATCCCTGCCGGAATGACGAATACGGCTGGATGTTACAAATTGGCTAAATAATCTTGTTAATCAGGAAAACCTATGGTTTTGCAGTCACTGAAGTTTGAGATGCCAAAACCAAATCACGAACCGTGGTGTCACCGCCGATTTCTCGGGTTGCCTCGTCAAACTGGTTGCAAAGGCCGTCCACTACGGGTTCCCCCAAGCCGCCGGCACCCGCCGGGAAATCATCTTCCCTTGCGGTGCGCAGCGCGTCCAACACGTCCAAGACGGGGATCGTGGAAAAATCGCGGGCCGGGATGATGGTTTCTGTCAAGTCGCCGATGGCCATGATAAAGCCCCGTTCCGTCAAAACTTGTAGCATATCGTCCACGCACAGTTCGGGCAATTCCAACCGGGTGGAGAGTTCGCCGATGGTCCAAGGCGGGGTGCCACTAAAAAATCGCTGCCCGATCAATACCATGACGAGCAGCCCCAAGCGCTCGAACAGCCTGGAGCTTAAGCGTGCCTCACCATGGCGCAGGGACAAATAGCGGGGATGTTGGTGGTAAAAAGACACCTGTACGCCTAATAAGACGATCAGCCAACTTAGATAGACCCAAATCATAAACAGAATCAGGATCGCAAAGGTGGAATAGACTGCATGATACTGGGCCGAACCGGCCATGAACGTGGCAAAAACCCAACCGGCCAGTTTCCATGACAATCCCGCTAATACACCACCGAGCAACGCCGAACTGATATTGACCCGTGCGTCAGGTATCAATTTGTAGATGAAGGTGAAAGCGGCAATGATGAACACATTGGGCAACATTGGTTGAACGAACACAAGCAGTGGGCTTACCGCACCTTTGACCTCGGGCGCGTCGGGCATGCGGTTGAACAACTCGTTCATCCCCCCAAAGGCTGAAAAGACCAGCAAGGGGCCAACCAAGATAAAACTCAGATAATCGCTGAAGCGCCGCAACAAGCCGCGCGAAAGCTTAGGCTTCTTGCGCCAAATGTAGTTAAATGAATCTTCGATTTTTTCCAGCAGGGAAATGCTAGTGTAAAGCAGGGACAATAATCCGACCGAACCCAACACGCCGACATCCAATCCTCTCACCGAATCGAGTATGAACTTGGCAACCGGCTCCCTTTTTTCGCCTAAGGGGTCGAGGATTTCCATGATGATGGGTTCCAGGTAAGCATCTGCCCCGAACGCCTTGAGCATTGAAAAGCTTACCGCCAACAGCGGGATCAAAGCCAACAGGCTGGTATAAACCAAGCTCATGGCCCGGTAGTCCAATCCGCCTTCTTTGATTTGGCGGAAAACCGTGTAAGCATTGCGAAACAGGCTAGTTGACCAGACTTTAACCCAATCAACTGTAATCATGACTGTCACTGGAAATTTATAGTTCATATTGGGTTAGTCGCTTTTTCCGCCCAATTCATTGACCTTTTTTCCAACAGATTACACCTATCTTTGGCATCAAGCCACAAATTATAAGAAAGTTCAGAATGTTGCGACCATTGTACCAATTAGTCGAAATTGACTATAGGGGGTGATCGTTTTCTGTAAATCCAGGCAAGGCAAGCCTTGCACTCCCGGCGTTGGCATATTGAAACCCTTAACTTAATGGCAATGACGCTCTAGTATGGGAATGTGGCCCTAGGCACTCCAGTGCCTTCAACCCGCCGTGCGGGGCAGTTTCGGTTTCCACGCCGGAGCGCTCGCCGTTATACACAAGTGTTGAAGGCACGTCATTCCGGCTGGGATGCCGGAATCGTAAGCGTTCACCCCCCCCCGCTTTTTCCCGGCAGCGCGGCCATCTTGGCCTCCATTTCAGCGGGCGAGACGCCCACGCTCCCAGGGGGGGGTGAACGCTTACCCGGAATCCAGACGCCCAAGGATGGCAAACTATTCGTTACGGCAAACCCTATCATAAGTTTGAAGTTTCACATCCCTGTGACTGGATACCGGCTTCCCGGCCGGTATGACGACTTTTCCGGCTTGCTTGGACTTGTGTATAACGTCGAGCGCCGGAGAGTGGGAACGATCATATTTAGGATTATTTAGAATAATTCCTGAAAACTTTGCGCAGTCCAAAGTTTCTGTAAAACTTGGTTAAGTTTTTCATCACCCAGCGATTTAATTTTTTCAATTTGCTCAGTGGTTAATTGTCCAAAGCGACTTTTTAATAATAAAATAAAAGCCTCTGTTTTTCCATCTATTTTCCCAACCACATAGGTCGATTCATACATACTGGCTTGATAATGCAAAGATTCTTTATAGTATTCATAGTCTCTTTTTTCTTCATCAGAGCATTTCAAATAATCCAAAATCTCTTTCGCTTTATCCAATCCCCTCGCTTTAAAATCATCCTTAACCTCTTCATTTTTTAAAAAATAAATCCATTGATCCAAGCTGTCTTTCGCAATATCGTTAAAATTATTGACCTTAATTAAATAATATTCAGGATAAATTGCCTCTATTTTATCCGTTTTATACAGCTTCGCTTGATTGCTATCCAGCTTTAATTGACCTTGATTATGCAAACCTATGAATGAAGTTATGCCTTTATAAATATAATCATCGCCCTCGCCTAAATCAAAATATAATATGTTTATTAAAATAATTTTGACTATTTTTGAATAAGGGTCAGATTCTTTAATATATTCAGTAATTGCTTTTGCCGAGCCATACAGCATTCTTTGCATATAATCCAGTTCACGACCGTATTGAATTTCAATGATTATTATTTCATCTTTTGAATTCTTTACTTTAATATCCAGGCGATTGAATTTATCTTCCCTAGAATTTTTATTGCTCTCAGTTTCAAGGATTTCTTTAATTGTTATATCATCAAACAGCAATTCGCTTAAAAAACCTTCTAACACGCAAAAGTTAGCTTTGCTGCGAAGAATTTTCTTGATCGCCCAATCAAAACTGATAAGTTTTCTGTGTCTGGCTGTCATGTTCATCTCTTTAGTTTTTATCGTTACCACGCTCCAGCGTTCGTCGTTATACACAAGTCCAGCCAAACCGGAAAATCCGTCATTTCGGCATGGATGCCGAAATCCAGGCCATGGACGGTAAGGTAATATCCAATAAAGAACATCCCATCCAAAGGCCAAGCTGGTGCTTGGCGCTCCCAGAAGGAACGCCAAGCTCCAGCTTGGCAAGGTGATTTGCGAAGAAGGTGTTTGTGATTCTCGTGGACAATTCATTTCGGTTTTGGTGGATTCATTATTGGAAATCACCTAACAAGTCGGTTGTGCAAATGCCTGATTCAGGTAACATGCCATCCCGTAGTTAGATATAAGCGGTTGCGGGAATATCTGTCGTGGCCCCGAGTTTGCCATCCTTGGACGCTGGATTTCGGCATCCCTGCCGAAATGACGGGCCTCCAACACTTGTGTATAACGATGAGCGCTCCAGTGCCTTCAAACCCGCCGGAGCGTGGGAACGATCAAAATTTAGCAGCCAGTTAAATATCAACGCTTCTGCCCGACAAAATACGCCTCATTCCTATTTCCAGCAGTGAGATCGCCAACCAATCCCTCCTCGCGGTAGAACAACACGCGCAGGCCGTCAAACAATTGCAGCAATTCATTTTCCGCCAACAAATAGTCGGGGTTGCAGGGACCGCAGGGAGCCGGTTTTTCGCGCACGAAGGTTTGGTAAAACAATAGCCCACCCGGCCTCAGGCTGTCATAAATTGGCCCCGCCAGCGGTCTGGCGAGGAAGCGACTGACGGTCACTACATCGAAAGCCTCGCGGGGAAAAGGCATGGTCCCTACATCCCTCACTTGCGCCTCGATCTCAAGCCCCAAACGCCCAGCCAAATCCGCAAGCCGTGCGATGGCCACAGGCGAAATATCCCAAGCGCTAAGCTTGAATCCCCGACGAGCCAGAAACAGCGCATTGCCGCCCAAGCCGCAAGCCAAGTCCAAAGCTTGACCTGTGGGCGGCAGCAAATGGGCATTATCGGCCAAGACTTCGGCAGGTTCTGGCTCACGCTCCGACGCGTCCGAGTAGGCGCGGTCCCATTTTTCCCGAGTTGCCTCTGCCGACATGACTAGATCGTGGACGGGGAGGGCGCGGTGGACTGGAAGAGCTTTTCGACGACCCGGATGAGTTTCTTGTCGTGTAGGAACATGATGACATGGTCGCCTTCTTCAATGATGGTGTCATGGTGCACCTGTATCACCTCGTCTCCGCGAACCAGTGCGCCCATCACTACGCCAGCGGGGATTTTGACTTGGTCTATGCGCTGGCCGACAATTTCGGACTGGCCCTTTGTGCCGTGGGCGATTGCTTCTATTGCCTCCGCTTCGCCGTGGCGCAAGGAGTGGACCTGCACCACATCGCCCTTGCGCACATGGCGCAACAGGCAGCCGATGGTGGATTGTTGCGGCGATATGACTAAATCAACTAGGCTCGCATCGACAATATCGGCATAGGCACTCTTGTTGACCAGGCTGATCACCCGCCTTGCGCCTAGGCGTTTGGCAAGCATGGCAGAAAGGATGTTAGCTTCATCTTCGTTGGTGATGGCGCAAAATACGTCGGTGCTCTCAATATTTTCACTTATCAGCAATTCCTTATCCGACGCATCACCCAAGAGAACGACAGTATTGCTCAGTTCAGCGGCTATTTTCTTCGCACGGCGGGCATTTTTTTCGATGACCTTCACTTGATAACGATTTTCCAAAGCCTGGGCGACACGCTTGCCGATGTGGCCACCGCCGGCGAACATGAGCCGTTTGTAAGGCTTGTCAATCTCGCACAGTTCGCTCATCACGTCTTTGGTTTCCTCGCTAGAGGCTACGAAGAACACCTCGTCGTCCGCCTCGATGATGACCTTGCCGTTCGGTATGATTGGCTGGCCCTTGCGGAAAATGGCGGTGATACGGGCATGGACATTCGGCATGTGCTGGTGGAGTTCCTTGATTTCACGACCGACCAGCGGCCCGCCACGGTGGGCGCGCACCGAAACCAAACGCACCTTGCCGTCGGCGAAATCCAAGACTTGCGAGGCTCCAGGGTATTCGAGGAGTCGCTCGATGAAGCGGGTGACAATCTGTTCGGGGCTGATGACCACATCGATTAAAATGGCATTCGGGCCAAAAATTTCCGGGTAACTCAGATACTCGATGGCACGAACGCGGGCTATTTTTTTCGGTACTTTGAACAAGGTGCCGGCAATTTGGCAGGCCAGCATATTGGTTTCGTCGTCACTCGTGACGGCAATCAACATTTCCGCGTCCGCCGCACCCGCCTTCGCTAAAACGGTGGGGTGGGCGGCGTTGCCTTGCACGGTGGAAATATCGTAACGGTCTTGCAGATCACGCAAAACATCCGATTGGGTGTCGATCACGACAATATCGTTGGCTTCGCTCACCAAACTGCCCAAAACGCTGGAGCCGACTTGCCCAGCACCGAGGATGATAATTTTCATACTATTTCTTCTCCCGGAACTTAATTCCCAAGGAATTCAACTTGCGATAAAGATGGGTGCGTTCCAATCCAATCGCATGGGATAGACGGGCGACGCTGCCGCCGTATTTGTCTAAGTGATATTCTAAGTAATCCTTCTCGAAACGCTCGCGAGCCTCCTTCAACGGTAGTTCGTAATAATCGGGGGCTTGCTGGGTGCCGCCAGTGGGAAGTTCACCCAATGAATCGCCCAACGAGGCTTTAACCTCCTCCAGCGTGACCTCTTCACCCGAACCTAGTATCAAAAGCCGTTGCACTAAATTTTTCAATTCCCGAATATTGCCATACCATGCATAGTGGCGGAGGAAGTTCTGCACCGCCACGGGAAAACGGCGGAACCCGAGTTTCTCTCTACTGACGTAGTAATCGACATAAAATCTTAGCAATTCGGGAATGTCATCGTTATGTTCCCGCAATGGCGGAATTTTTAAGGTGACCACATTGAGCAAATAATAAAGCTCCCGGCGGAAGCGGCCTTCACGGACTTCTTCGTCCAGCGATTTGCGCGTGGAAGCGATAATCCTAACATCCACAGTAATCGGCTCGCCGCCACCCACGCGGGAAAAATTATGCGACTCCAAAACGCTCAATAGGCGAACCTGTGTTTCCTCCTCCATATCCGCCACCTCATCCAAAAACAGGGTTCCGCCGTGCGCCTGTTCCAGCAGTCCCTCATGAATTTTGGCATCTTCCTCCCGCCCAAAAAACTCTATCGCCGAAAACTTTGGGGCAATCGCACCAACACCGACATCAATGAATGGTCCATCGCGCCTTGGGCTGTGGGAATGCAGATAGCGGGCCAGATTTTCCTTGCCGCAGCCCGGCTCGCCGATGAGTAAAACGCGGGCATCGTGCTGTCCCAACCGACGGGCTTGCTCACGGAGCCTCTCCATGACAGCGCTTTTGCCAATGGGTTCGACCAACGCCTCCACACGTCGTTTGAGTCCGATGTTTTCCCGCTTCAGCCGCACGTTTTCCAACGCCCGTTCCACCGTGACCAGTAGTTTAGCCAACGACAATGGCTTCTCAAGAAAATCGTAGGCGCCAAGCCGGGTTGCTTCCACCGCCGTCTCCACCGTTGCGTGTCCAGACATCATGATCACAGGGGATGCGCTCTGATCCTCATTCAGCCAAAATTTTAGCAGGGTGATGCCGTCTTCATCAGGCATCCAAATGTCCAGCAGGATCAGGTCGGGGCGGCGCGTTGCCCTTAGCGCACGGGCGCTTGCGCCATTATGGGCAACAGCCACTTCATAATCTTCGTCTTCGAGAATTTCCTGCAACAATTGGCGAATGTCAGGCTCGTCATCCACAACCATGATATAGGCTTTAGCCATGGACGACTCCTTCCCGTGCCATATCCGCAAGAGGCAGACGAATGACGAACCCGGCGCCACCCTGAAGGGTTTGGTCCAGATGGATGGAACCCCCGTGCTCTTCGATAATCTTCTTGACGATGGCAAGGCCCAGCCCCGTCCCCTTGGTCTTGGTGGTGACGTAGGGGTCGAAAATGCGCTCAGCCTGACCGGGGGCGATGCCGGGTCCATCATCCCTTAGCAGTATTTCGACAAAGGCATTGCCGCTTACTTGAGTCAAATGCGTGTTGATAAACATAGTTCCTGGCACTCCTGGGGTAATTGCCTCCTGGGCATTTTTGATCATATTGTGCAAAACTTGGCGCATTCGCACAGGGTCGGCGAAAACCTTAGGCAAATTCTTTTCCAAGACCATCGTAAACTCCATGCCCGATTGGGAAGGATACAATGCGACCACCTCCTCAATGAGTAGGCGAAGATCGACCGGTTGTGGATTGATGACAGAGGGTTTGGCATATTCGGCAAAGGCGTTCACCATGCTTTTCATTGCCTCCACCTGTTGGACGATGGTTCGAGTGGAACGGTCAAGCACCTCGGCATCAGCTTCGCCCAGGCTTTTTGAAAGCTTATGTTTGAGCCGTTCGGCGGAAAGCTGTATCGGTGTCAACGGATTTTTAATCTCATGTGCCAGCCTTTGGGCCACCTCGCCCCAAGCCGCCCGACGCTGGGCTTGGAGCAGCGCGGACACGTCGTCAAACACCACGACTGCACCCTGCCACGCCCTGCCGACGTCAAACAGGGGTGTGCCACGGCAAAATAGGTCCTGCCGCCCATAGGGTCCGTTGAAATGGACCTCTTCACGCCATGGTTTTTCACGGATCAAACGCTCTCCGATAAATCCCATCAATTCACCAAGGTGGGGATACGCCTCGGCCAACCCCGGCAACGGCGTATTGATTAAACCGACTACATCAATATGAAGGATAGTGTCTGCGGCAAGATTTGCCGTCTGTAAACGCAAATGGCCGTCGAAGCTCATCACTCCAGAAGACAAGTTGGCCAGCACCGTTTCCAGGTAAGCGCGCTGGCGCTCCACTTCGACCTTGGAAATATGCGCCTCATCCCTGGCCCTGGCAATCTTGGCGGTCATGGCGTTAAAAGACTCCACTAGAAAACCCAGTTCGTCTTTACTCTTTACCGGCAGGCGCTTTTCATAATTACCCTCTGCCACCGCACGGGTGCCCTCCGCTAGACGGCGGACCGGGGCGACTATCCGGCGGATGCTGACAAAGGCCCCCCAGATTGCCGCCAACAGGCTAAGCAGCAACACCAGCGACAGCGTCAATGCGAAGGTGCCCTTAAGGTGACTGCGCAGGAAAATTAATTTTTTGTAGTGGGCATGTGCCGATTCGACAGTGTCGCCCAATTCCGCCAGTCGTTTGGGTACTGGAAATATCGCCTGGAGATAATAATTTTCATCGCGGCCATTAACCAAGACCACTGCACGGATTTTCATGCCTTCGCCAGCGGTGGGTTCCAATCCGACGTAGGATTTGTCTTGCCGCAGTTGTATAAGTATGCCCTCGCCGGGCAAATCGGGAACGATATTGTCGGAACTTGAACCGCTGGATACGATGACCCGGCCTTTTTTGTTGAATACTGTCAACTCGCCTTCGATGGGATTTTCGTAAACTTCACTGAGTGTAATCCCTACCATGGAGGCAGGCATGTTTTCCAAGTGGCTGGCTACCTGTTCGGTCTGTTTCAAAAGCCCCCTCTCCCGTTCGTCCAGAGCAGAACGGCTCAATTCAAGGGCATCATCCATGGCCTGGTCAATGCGGACATCGAACCAACTGTCGATGTTTTGCTGTAGAAATTGCATGGAGAAATAAAAAACAATAGCCGCAGGGGCCAAGGCCAGTAGGATGAACAAAAACACCATCCGTGCAGTCAGTAGCGAACCTGCCGCCTTTCTTTTGAGTTGCAGCAACAACCAGTAAACATTGGCACCGACAAGCCCTAACAACAACACCGAACCGAGTGCGTTGATCAATAGCAGCCATGAATACATCTCCCCAAGCCGTGACGAGTCTTGGGTGGCGGAACTCATCAAGTGCAACGACGCGACGATGGCCGCGAACAGCACCAAGATGTAAAGGCCCAAAGGCGGCCTCAGTTTACGAAGGTCCATTTGTATTGCGGACTGGATAGATGCCAAGCAGGGCTTATGTAAGCCACTGGACGTAATGGCAAGGGCAGTGATTCGATATCCAACCCCACCGTGAGGATGGCTCCATAGCGCTCTCCTTGTTTCAGGAGCGCCGATTGCATAACCGGCATTCCCCGGATTGATCCCATCGTTTCGAGCAGGGCATTGAAGCTGACAAAATTTCGCGGGGGGGTACTGTTGTCATAGATGATTTGGTAAAACTTGGATAAGGAATGGTAGTCGATGCGATAAGAAAATTTTTCGTCCAGCAAAGTCTTCCGCCACCACCAGCCGGATTCCTGCTTGATAATTAAGTGCAATACTAGATCCAGGGGAACTCCATTCCGAAGCGCGTCAATAGCGGGTTCGCTGAAGCGATAGTCGATATCGGCATCCAACGTATACATTTGTCCCGACTCGTCCAGTAGCAATTCGGCGCGCTGGATATTGAAACCATAACCATCCGCATTAACCCATGTAGAAACAAGCGGCATTAGCAAAGCGCTTAGAACCATTAAGCTTCGCAGCTTCAAAATTAGGTTGTGCTCTAATGACATTTCGTTAGGCATGCGTAATAAAACCCATCCATTCCGTCATCTCCACTAAGAATCTGGCATCCATGCAGACGGGGGCTGCCCCATGCAGATTCAATGGGTACTTCCCTCGCATCGGGATGGTTCTGTAGAAATGTCTCGATTTGTGTTTCATTTTCCTCTTTCAGTATGGAGCAAGTTGCATAAACAAGAAGCCCGTCCTTTTTCAGCATTGTCCAAACACTAGCAAGGATGCGGCGTTGCAAATCCACCAGTTTGGCTATGTCTACGGGCTGGCGCAACAATTTGATGTCAGGGTGACGGCGAATCACGCCAGTGGCGGAACAAGGCGCATCCAGCAAAATGCGGTCAAACGGCTTGCCGTCCCACCATGCCTCGATTTTGGCGGCATCCGCACAAACAACGGTGGCATCAAGACTGGCGCGGACAAGGTTTTCCTTCATTTTAGCAAGTCTTTCCGCGGCAATGTCCAGTGCAACGACCTCCCCTAGGTCAGAGTGGCTTTCCAATATGTGCAAGGTCTTGCCTCCAGGCGCGGCGCAAACGTCCAAAACCCTATGCGTTGGTTCAAGCCTAAGTAGCCCGACAGCCAATTGTGCCGCCTCATCCTGGACGGAAACCGCGCCTTTTGCAAATCCTGGCAAGCTTTGCACCGAAACAGGGGCTTCCAGAGTTATACCAGAAGCAGCGAATCGGCACGGGTGTGCCACTATGCCAGACTCAGCCAAGCTGCCTAAATAGCCCGTGCGGCTTCCCTGCTTCAAATTGACGCGCAAAGTCATTGGCGGTTGCCAATTGGCCTGTTCCAAGATAGTTTCCCACTGCTTGGGCCAATTCTTGCGGATCTTTCCGATCAGCCAGCCGGGATGGGAGAAAGTGGCGGATTCATCCCTGTCGGCGAGTGCTAAAAGATGCCCCCTTTCCCTTTGGAAGCGGCGCAAGACAGCGTTTACCAATGGCTTTGCCCAAAGTTTGTCCCCTAAAGCGGAGACCGTTTCGGATACTGCCGCATGCGGTTTGACCCTCGTATACTCCAGTTGGTATAAGCCAAGCAGTGCGAGCAGCCTGACCTCCTGGTTTCGGATGGGTTTGGGCGCTAGTTGCCTAAGGATGAAGTCAAGCCTGAAATACCAGCGTGTCACGCCAAAACACAGCGCTTGTACGAATGCCCGGTCATTATCGAGTGATATTTTCGGCAAGATTTCTTCCAGCGCGTCGGTAAGGGACTTGCCCTCGACAATCACCTGCGCCAATACATTCGCTGCCAATGTGCGGGTATTCAAGTGCCTACGCCAAAATGCATATTTTTCACCGGGTGGGAGTTGAGAAAATCGGCAGCAGCAAGCCGTCTGCCACCGGGAAGTTGCAGTTCTAGCAAGCGAAGCAAACCTTCTCCCGTGGCCACGTCTAAGGTTTTGCGATCAGACAAAACCTCGCCGGGCTTTCCGTAAGACTCGTTGTCAAGCGCCTCTGCGCGCCAGATACGCAGTGTTTCTCCTTGGTAAACAGTTTCCGCCACAGGCCAAGGATTAAACGCCCTGACCTTTCTTTCCAAGCAGGCAGCAGGAAGCGTCCAATCAATGGTTGCCTCGCCCTTTTCAAGTTTACTCGCATAGGTGGCAAGTGATTCGTCTTGATTTTCTGCTTTTAGCATACCAGTTTCAATTCCTGGCAGACACTGTTCCAACGCGTCGGCACCTAAAACCGCCAGCCGGTCATACAATTCCGCAGAGGTTTCCAACGGCTGTAGCGGGGTCGCCACCTTGAGCAACATAGGCCCGGCATCCATTTTAGGTTCAAGGAACATGATGGTGACCCCTGTTTCCGCATCACCGGCCATGATCGCGCGTTGTATGGGTGCCGCTCCGCGCCAGCGGGGCAGCAATGACCCATGGACGTTGACACAGCCAAACCGTGGAGTTTCCAAGATGTCTTTGGGCAACATCAACCCGTAAGCGACCACCACCATTAAATCGGCCCCAAATGCGGACAGTTTTTTGTGTTCATCCGCTGATTTCAAGCTGATGGGCTGGCAAACCGGTATCCCGCAGGAAAGTGCCAATGCCTTGACCGGGCTGGGCCTGTCCTTGCGACCCCTGCCCGCCGGCCGATCCGGCTGGGTATAAACACCCACAATCTGATGCTCCGAGGCAAGCAGCATTTCCAGGCTGGGTATGGAAAATTCCGGGGTTCCAGCGAAAAGGATTTTCATAATACGGAGTTTTTCAATTCGGTTTTGGGCGCTTTCTGGCGGCGGTCTTTTTCTAGCTT
Organism: Candidatus Methylumidiphilus alinenensis; assembly: GCA_003242955.1. GTDB lineage: Bacteria > Pseudomonadota > Gammaproteobacteria > Methylococcales > Methylococcaceae > Methylumidiphilus > Methylumidiphilus alinenensis. The sequence goes on along the minus strand of QJPH01000143.1, from coordinate 42,932 downwards.
TTTCCTTGCGCGGTGTCGCTTTAACGGTGAAAGATGATCAACAAAGAGCTTGCCTTCGAGATGGTCGATTTCATGTTGGATACAGACGGCGAGCAAGCCATCGGTCTCCAATTCAAAATAGTCACCATCATATCCCAAGGCTTTTACCTTGACTTTTTCCGCCCGTGCGACCTTTTCAAAGACCCCCGGCACGGAAAGGCAACCCTCGTCCATTTCCTCGTTGCCGCTCGTCCAGACGATCTCGGGGTTGACTAGCCTTAGTGGGGCATTCTTTTCCTCTGATATATCAATGACAATCACACGCTTTAGCCGATTCACCTGGACCGCCGCCAATCCAATCCCCGGTGCAGCGTACATGGTCTCTAGCATATCATCCATTAGGGTACGGATTGAATCATCAACCCCTTCTACTGGTAGTGCTTTTTTCCGCAGTCGGGGGTCTGGATATTCGAGAATTGGGAGAATGGCCATGGTTTAGAAGCAAGAGCAAGGTTTAGGAATTTTGAATTCTAGCCGAATTCGTCTAGACTTTGAATGTTTGAAATAAATATAGCGTTGGAATGTCCGGCTATGCATTATTTTTTTAAAGTGGTTAACACCCTTTGGGAACTGCGCCGGTTGATGAATCATATTACAGCGCACCCGCACCGAAAAAGGCAAATATAGTGGCATCTATGAGATTGAGGAATTTAATCTGTTTTTGTTTGTTATGCATTTCGGGCTTCTCCGAAGCCACCGAAGTCCAGTTAAATCCAGATCATCCGGAACATTATACTGTGACCGAGGGGGACACTCTATGGGACATTGCCGGCAAATTTTTAGCAAAGCCATGGCAATGGCCGGAAATCTGGCACGAAAATCCGCATATTGCCAACCCGCATTGGATCTACCCGGGTGACGAATTAGTTTTGGACATTGCCGATGGCAGGCCTCGCTTACAGGTGGCCCGGCGGTTTCAAGACACACCCCGTTATTCAAAGTCACGCCCCGATGAGGTCAGGCTTGTTCCCACCATTAGGCGGGAACCGCTTCAGCAAGCCATTCCGACGATTCCTCTGAACGCCATCCAACAATTTTTGATGCAAACAAATGTTGTGGGAATGGGCGAAATGGACAATGCGCCTTACGTTGTCGATTTTGCCGACGAACATATTTCAGGCGGTGCGGGAGACCGTATCTATGTGCGCGGCATGCCTGAAAACTCGCAATTAGGCTACATGGTTTTCCGCTCTGGCCCACCCTACAAGGATGCAGAAACAAAGGAAGTTCTCGGCTTCGAGGCTCTATATGTCGCCGATGTTGAATTTCAATCCTTTGGGGACCCCTCCACCCTGTTAATTACAAAAAGTAATCGGGATGTCAGAATAGGGGACCGCATAATGCCCGTGGCCCGCGAAAAGTTGCAGATGGACTTCAGACCCCATGCCCCCTCGACCCCAGTCAATGGACATATCATCTCGGTAGTGGACGGCGTGTCCCAAATCGGCCAATATAGTATCGTGGTTATTGACCGTGGCACGGCTGATGGCTTAGAAATTGGGCATGTGTTGGAGATTCGCAGAAGCCGCAAGGCTATCATCTACACGACCAACACCAATGAAACGATTAATATTCCTAATGAAAAAGAGGGTTTGCTAATAATTTTCCATCCCTATGAGCGGGTCAGCTTTGGCGCTGTCCTAAATGCGACCCGTGCCATCCAACTCAACGATGCCGTACAGAATCCGAATTGAAAACATCAAGCAAACCAACTGAACTGAATTTCCAGCTTGGCCTGCTGCGGACTCCGCGGGTGGGGCCGCGGACCTACAGGCTGCTGGTCGAACGCTTTGGTTCGCCCGGACAAATATTCGGCGCTTCCACCGGCACCCTTGCAACACTGGGTTTGGCCATGGAGACCTTGGAGTGGCTTAAGAAGCCTGACTGGAAAAAGGTGGAGAACGATTTGCGTTGGCTTGAAATCGAAGGGAATCACTGCTTGGATTCACAGACCTTAGCCTATCCCCAAATACTTGGCGAAATCGCTGACCCACCGCCGTTGATTTTTGTCCGCGGCGATGTTTCAGCGTTGTCCTGTCGGCAAATTGCAGTGGTCGGAAGCCGTAACCCATCTCCGGTCGGAGTGAAAATCGCCAAGGATTTTTCCCGCGCACTGACTGAAACTGGCTTTGCCGTAACCAGTGGTTTGGCCTTGGGAATAGATGCATCCGCCCATCTGGGCGCTTTGGAGAATGGCGGCATTACCGTGGCCGTCGCGGGTACGGGGCTGGATCAAGTCTATCCGCGCAGCCACCAAGAACTGGCCAATGCCATCGTGGCGCAGGGCGGGGCGTTGGTCTCTGAGTTTCCAACCCTAACGCCTCCCCAAGCCGGAAACTTTCCCCGCCGAAACCGTATTATCAGTGGGCTCTCACTAGGTGTCCTAGTCGTTGAGGCAGCGTTGCGCAGCGGCTCCCTGATTACGGCCCGCTTGGCACTGGAACAAGGGCGTGAAGTTTTTGCCGTGCCGGGGTCCATCAATAACCCTTTGGCTCGGGGTTGCAACGCCTTAATCAAACAAGGTGCCAAACTTGTGGAAACGGTGGACGACATATTGGACGAATTCGCATTCTCCAGTTTTCCTGCCAAACCCCAGGTTATCCGGCAACCGCCTAGCGACGATCTCGACAGCGAATGCCATTCGCTGTTGAAATATATTGCGTATGCCCCAACCTCCGTGGATACTCTAGTGGCGGCGACGGGAAATACGCCGGAAGCCATCGCTTCTTGGTTGCTCTTGTTGGAACTACAGGGCTATATTGTTCCAGCCGACGGCGGCTACATTAGGTCACGGTGAAACTCCCTAGCCCCCTTTAATCGAGATCGAGAATGAAAGAGAACGTATTTGATGTGTTGATTTATCTCTTCGAAAATTACATGGACGATGAGATCGAAGCAAACCCAGACCCGGATGCCATCCGCACTGAACTGCTGGAAGCCGGTTTTCCGCACCAAGAGATAAACAAAGCATTCGACTGGCTGGAGTCGCTGACCGAGCAAAAACCCATCCAAAGTTCATCCTTGCCTGCATTCCGTGTCTATTCGACCCAGGAATGTGTAAAACTAGACACCGAATGCCGAGGCTTTTTGATGTTCCTTGAACAATCCACCATCCTCAGCCCTGCCAGCAGGGAGTTGGCAGTCGATCGCGTCATGGCATTGAATGAAGAAACCATATCGTTGGAAAACCTGAAATGGATCGTTCTGATGGTCCTGTTTAGCCAACCCAATGAGGAAATCGCTTTCGCCCGCATGGAGCATTTGGTTTACGAGTCGCTACCCAGTTATGTGCATTGAGTGGTACTCTCCTAAAAAGCTTTTTCTCGCATCAACCGAACCGACAAGCGACAAATGAGTCATAACCTCGTCATTGTAGAATCACCGGCCAAGGCCAAGACTATTGAAAAATATCTGGGCAAAGACTTTAAAGTCCACGCCTCCTATGGTCATGTGCGCGATCTTGTGCCCAAGGAAGGCGCTGTCGATCCCGATCATGATTTTTTCATGAAATATGAAATCATCGAGAAAAACCTCAAACATGTTCAAACTATAGCCAATGCAGCCCAAAAAGCCGATGCAATCTATTTGGCAACCGACCCTGACCGCGAAGGAGAGGCCATTTCTTGGCATCTCTATGAACTTCTAAAAGAAAGAAACCTGTTGGAAAACAAGCCAGTGTATCGCGTGGTGTTCCATGAGATCACCAAGCGGGCCATCACTGAAGCCATTGAGCACCCAGGTTTGCTTTCGGAGCCTCTCATCAATGCCCAGCAAGCACGCCGCGCCTTGGATTATTTGGTCGGCTTCAAACTCTCCCCCCTGTTGTGGAAAAAAATCCGTCGCGGTCTTTCCGCAGGTCGTGTCCAAAGCCCCGCACTGCGCATGATCGTGGAGAGGGAACTGGAAATAGAAGCGTTTAAAACCCAAGAGTACTGGTCTATCGAAGCGGCTGCACAAACCGAAGCGCAAAGCTTCAAAGCTCGCTTGATCCATTACGACGGTGTCAAATTGGAGCAATTCAGTATTGCCGATGAAGTGCAGGCACACAGCATCCGCGATTCCTTGTTGAAGGCCAGCGGTGGGAAATTGGATGTGTCCAAGGTCGATGAAAAGGAACGCAAGCGTAACCCGGCGCCACCCTTCATCACCTCAACCTTGCAACAAGAAGCCGCACGCAAGCTGGGCTTCACCACCCGCCGTACTATGACAGTGGCTCAACAGTTGTACGAAGGCATAGACTTAGGTGGGGAAAGTGTCGGATTGATTAGCTACATGCGCACCGATTCGGTCAATTTGGCAGAGGAAGCCCTCAAGGATATCCGTGAATTGATTGCCAGCCGATTCGGCCAGAAAAACCTGCCCGACCAACCCCGGTTCTATAAAACTAAGAGCAAAAATGCCCAAGAGGCGCATGAAGCGATCCGCCCAACGTCGGCGCAAAGATCACCGGAAACTGTCAAGTCGCATTTGACCGTTGACCAATTCAAGCTCTACACGCTTATCTGGAAACGCACGATTGCCTGCCAGATGATTAATGCCATCATCGGTACTGTGGCGGTTGATTTGGCCTGCGGCGATGGAAGCCTGTTTCGCGCGAACGGTTCAACGGTGATTGACCCTGGTTTCATGGCCGTCTACTTGGAAGGCCGTGACGACGACGCGTCTGGCGAAGACGACGAAAGCTACCTGCCGCCTCTCAAAGAAGGGCAGCAGGTCGAATTGTTAGATCTCATCGCGGGGCAACACTTCACCCAGCCGCCGCCGCGTTACACTGAGGCCAGCCTAGTCAAGACCCTTGAGGAATATGGCATTGGTAGGCCATCCACCTATGCCGCTATCATTTCCACACTACAGCAGCGGCATTATGTCATGCTGGAAAGCAAGCGATTTTCACCGACTGATGTAGGCCGTATTGTCAATAAGTTCCTAACCGAACATTTCACCCGCTATGTCGATTACAATTTCACCGCCAACCTCGAAGACGAATTGGATGCCGTCTCGCGTGACGAAAAAGCCTGGAAACCCTTGCTAAGAGAATTCTGGGGGCCATTTATCGCCCTTATCGAAGACAAAGACGAATCCCTCAAGCGTGCCGACGTGACCCATGAGGCTATCGAAGAACTTTGTCCTGAATGTGGCGGCCCTTTGTCCATCCGCTTAGGCCGCAACGGACGGTTCATAGGCTGTAACAGCTACCCGACTTGCAAATACACCCGCAACCTCGACGGCGACCCCAAGCAAGCAGAGCCTGAGGTGATTGAAGGAAGAACCTGTCCGAAATGCAACTCCCCGCTGGTGTTAAAAACCGGTCGATTCGGCAAATTCGTAGGGTGCAGTGGCTATCCCGCCTGCAAACACATTGAACCATTGGAAAAGCCCGAAGATTCCGGCGTCCAATGTCCGGAATGTAAAAAAGGCAGCCTTATCAAACGCAAGTCGCGGTTCGGAAAGCTATTCTATTCCTGTTCCACCTACCCTACTTGCAGCTATGCCGCCTGGAACCCGCCGATTTCTGAGCCATGCCCGAATTGCGGATGGCCGATACTGACCATAAAGACCACCAAGCGGCGGGGCGTGGAGAAGGTTTGCCCACAAAAAGAATGCGGCTACGCCACACCTTACGAGGGTGATCCGACGGACGCGGCAATGGCCTGATACGGGAATGGCACTACGCATGGGTTGGATTTCGAATCTGCGCCTTAAACTAGCCGCAAAGCAATTGCACGAGGGTAAACTCCTGGCCTATCCCACAGAGGCCGTGTGGGGCCTTGGATGCGACCCCTTGAACGGGCGGGCCGTAGCCGGATTGCTGGCGTTGAAAGGACGGTCGGCTGCGAAGGGGCTGATTTTAATCGCCGCCGATTTTGAACAGGTCGAGACTTTTTTGGACATAAAAAACCCGCAGATGAAAAGTAAGCTGCTCGCCAGTTGGCCTGGCCCGGTGACCTGGGTTGTCCCTTGCGCCCCCCAAACCCCTGCATGGTTGCGGGGAAACCGCGACACATTGGCTGTTAGGGTCACCGCCCACCCGATTGCATCGTCGTTATGCCGTGCTTTCGGTGGCGCAATCGTATCCACTAGCGCCAATCCTAGCGGTGTACGGCCCGCCAAGACGCAACTCAAGGTCCGTTGCTACTTCCCCGACACTTCATTGAATTTTCTACCAGGGTCAATCGGCGGCCAAGACCGCCCCACAGTCATTTTTGATGCCAGAAGCGGGGGCAAATTGCGCTAAAATAGTCGAGAGCAACCAATTAAACTTGACACAAACCATGTGGATTCAATAGGATTCGCGTGTTTATTATAACAAATACGGGATAACCGCTCGCCAGCGGAGACAATAAGTGACGATTACAAGCCCCCAACAAACCTCTTCGACATCGGCCAATCGGCCCAGCCAAGACTATGCGTGCATAAAAAGGCTCGTCGAAGCGGAAATGACCGAAGTCAATAAACTCATCATCCGCGAACTGAGTTCCGATGTTGTATTGATAAACCAGATTGGCCACTACATTGTCAGCAGCGGGGGTAAACGCCTGCGCCCGGTGCTGTTGCTACTCGTCGCCAAAGCTTTAGGCTACAGTGAGGAGGAGCATATCACCCTCGCAGCGGTCATTGAATTTATCCACACTGCAACCTTGTTGCACGATGATGTGGTGGACGAATCTTCGATGAGGCGCGGTCAAGACACGGTCAATGAATTGTGGGGGAACTCCGCCAGTGTCTTGGTGGGGGATTATCTTTATTCGCGATCTTTTGAGCTGATGGTCAGCGTAAACAAGATGCGCATCATGGAAATCCTTTCCCGGACTACCACGGCCATTGCCGAGGGCGAGGTGCTGCAATTGCTCAATTGCAATAACCCATCAACGAACGAACAAAAATACCTGCAAGTCATTTCCCGCAAAACTGCCATCTTGTTCAGTGCGGCTGCCCAACTTGCCTCTGTGCTAGTCGGTGCGCCTGAAGACATTGAAAACTGCCTTAAGGAATATGGCCTGAGGTTGGGCATCGCCTTCCAACTCGTTGATGATGCTTTGGACTACAAGGCTGACCCAGAGGATTTGGGTAAAAATTTAGGCGACGACTTGGCCGAGGGTAAGCCTACCCTGCCTCTAATTTATGCCATTGAACACGGCAGTGAACAGCAGGCAGAGTTGCTACGCCACACCATCAAGGAAGGCGATAGAAACCGGTTCAAAGAAGTTTACGAGATCATTGAGTCTACCCAGGCAATCGAGTATACTATCAGTCGCGCAAAGGAAGAAGCCAACAAGGCCATTGAAGCACTAGACTGCCTTGAGCAGTCCGCATACAAAGAAGCCCTTATCCAGCTTGCGCAATTCTCGGTAGAAAGAAGCTATTGAATTGTCACCATCACGGGGTGTAGCTCAGCCTGGTAGAGCACTGCTTTCGGGAGGCAGTGGCCGGAGGTTCGAATCCTCTCACCCCGACCACACAATCATACAGTTACGCCAACCCCTGAGGTTAGCTGCGTAACTTTTTGCGTAAATCCTTTTGGCCTTGGTCATCGTTCAGCCTACCAAATGGGGAGTGCGGCGACTCGTCGACGCTTTTCCAACCATGCGGCGACGAGTCGCCACAAACTCATTCATCGGGCTGAACGATGACCAAGGCCGATGTGCGACTATCCCGACCTACAGCAAATAGATATTTTTAGCGTGAAATGGGTGTAGAAGCGTAACTGGCTTCATTTCAGCCTTGAAAACATGGATCAACAAAACTTCGCCTCCTTCATTTGGAACATAGCCGACTTGCTCTTGGGGCGTTTCAGACCCTCTGAATATGGCCGGATCGTTTTACCCTTCACCGTGCTGAGGCGGCTTGAATGCGTGTTGGAGCCGACGCGGGAACAAGTGCTGTCACGCTATGAAGCCATCAAGGGTTTGGGGCTTAATCTCGACCTGATCCTGCCGGATGTAGCTGGCGTTCGTTTCTACAACATCAGCGCCCACACCCTGGCAACGGTTGGCACCTCCGGCACAAAGGCCAATTTAGAAGACTACATTGCCAAATTCTCAGCGAATGCCCGACAGATATTCGAACATTTCGCCTTCGACGAGTGGTTGGTCAAGCTGGAAAGTGCCAATTTACTCTATCTGGTGACGCAGAAATTCGCCACCATCGACCTCCACCCGGATGTCATCACCAATCATGAAATGGGCTTGGTTTTCGAGCATCTGATTCGGAAATTCGCCGAATCCTCCAATGATGACGCAGGGCAATTCTTCACCCCGCGTGACGTGGTGCGGCTGACGACGACCTTGGTGATTTCCCCGCATCGACAGGCGCTGATGCAAGAGGGCATCATCCGCACGATTTATGACTGTGCAGCCGGAACCGGCGGCTTCCTGTCTTCCGGCATCGAGTTGGTGGAAGAATGGAACCCCGCCGCCAGCATCACGCCTTATGCCCAGGAACTCAACCCGGAAACCTACGCCATCGCCGTAGCCGACAAGCTCATCAAAGGCTACGACACTAAAAACATCAAGTTAGGCAACACCCTCTCCAACGATTTGCTGCCATTTGACAGGTTTGATTATTGCCTAGCCAATCCACCTTTTGGCGTGAAGTGGGAAAACGTGCAAACGCAAGTGCAAAAGGAACACGATAGTGAGGGCTACACTGGCCGGTTTGGGCCGGGCCTTCCGCGCATTGGGGATGGCTCGCTGCTGTTCTTGATGCATCTTTTGTCCAAGCGCAAACCTGTGGCGGAGGGCGGGACGCGCATCGGCATTGTGCTGTCTGGCTCGCCGCTGTTCAATGGCGGGGCGGGTTCGGGCGAATCGGAAATCCGCCGTTGGATTTTGGAACAAGACTGGCTGGAAACCATCGTCGCCCTGCCGAATGATTTGTTCTACAACACCGGCATCGGCACTTATGTCTGGATACTCTCCAATCATAAAGAGGACCGCCGCCGGGGCAAGGTGCAATTGATAGACGCTTCGGGCTTGTACGCCACCATGGGCAAATCTTTGGGCAGCAAGCGTAAATATGTGAGCGACGACCAAATAGCCGAAATTGCCCACTTGCACGGGCAATTCGCGGCAAGCCCGATTGCCAAGATTTTCGACACCATTGATTTTGGCTACCGGCGCATCACGGTTGAGCGTCCGCTGCGTCTGCGGGTCAGGCTGGACGGACAACGCATTGACAGCTTACGCCATCTGCCAGAGTTGCAAAGCCACATGCAATGGATGGAAGGGCAATTCGGGCGTGAATGTCATAACAGCATCGAAAAAAATAAAGCTCAAATCACCGATCATGTCCATGCCGCGCTTGGCCTAACTGCCGACACGCCCAAGGAGGAACGGAAAAAGCTGGAAAAAGACGCACTAACCATTCTGAAAAAACTGCTGGATCAAAAGGCTTGGCAACGGCGCATCCTATTGAGCGAAGCTGTCCGCGGTTTTTGGGCTGAGTCCAAACAAAGCGAGTGGGATGATTACAACCAGTTCGAGCAAACTTTCCGCCACCCTATTCAAAAAAGTGACAAGGCGACAACATTGACTGCCGCCGACATCAAGCATTTGCGGCTATGGCTCACCGAGAAAGACCCGGAATGCGCCCCGGTCATTGCCGAGACCATCCAGGCCAAAACCGGACAAGATACCCTGTTTGGCTATTTCCCACACGAAGATGGCAAAGCCCGCGTCTATGAGCCCGACCCGGACCTGCGCGAATTCGAGAACGTGCCGTTAAAGCAAGACATCCGCGACTACTTCACCGGCAAAGTGCTGCCGCATGTACCGGATGCCTGGATAGACGCGGGCAAACGCGACCCAAAAGACAAAGGCATTGGAATAGTCGGCTATGAAATCAATTTCAACCGTTATTTCTATCAATACCAGCCTCCGCGTCCGCTGGCCGAGATTGATGCCGAATTGAAGGCAGTGGAAGCGGAAATTGCCGCGCTGTTGGGCGAGGTGACGGCTTAAGGGTTGACGAAAGAAGCCCCGTCCCGGCTACAATGGTATCGTTCCCACGCTCTGCGTCACTGCCATTAAGTTAAGAAAAAACTTGTCGTTCCGGCAGGGTTCGCCGGAACCTAGGCTCCATGGATGGCATAGATTGTTGGCATCCCTGCAATCTGGATTCCGGCGGTCCATGCCGGAATGACGGCTTAACTTAATGGCATTGACGCTCTGCGTGGGAATGCCTCCGGCGACGCTCCAGCGTCGGAGGTATCGAACCGCTGGAGCGGTAAAGGCTGCATTCCCACGCTGGAGCGTGGGAACGATCAAAATTTAATTCAGGAGGCAAACCATGCAAGCCATCGAATTTGAAGCCATTGCCCACCAGCACACCATCCATGTCCCCGATATCGTGCCGGATGGGGTGATGCTGCGCGTGTTGTTGCTACTCGACGAAAACATGCATAGCCCCCCTAAACCATCGGAACAGACCACCGACAGTGCAGAGGGAGAGGCATTGAAAGCCTTGTTGGCTGCCATGCCGGATGTTGGCGATGATGAAGATTTCTACCGCCCATTGGATTATGGAAGGAATATACTATGAAGTTAACCCCTCGCTTAAATCAAAAGATTACCCAAGCCGTGCAAACTTCCATGCGCATTGAGGGTTGCCAAACCACAGCCTCCCCAGAAGTCAAAAAACGCGCAAAAGAATTAATGGAAAAACACAATGTCCAAGTATCAGTTCAGAGAAAGTGACATCTACTTGCCGGGTACTAACATTCCTCGTAACCGTATGGATATCACCGACCCTGAGCTTTTGCATGTTATTGAAGAAGAACTTTTGCAAACTGCTTTTGGTCTATTTTTAGCGGATATGGATGACACCCTTCGTTTTGATGAAGCCTATTTCAAGGCACTGCACCGCCAGACCTTTTCCGCGTTATACGAATGGGCGGGGGAATATAGAATCGTCAACATGGGCAAGGGGGATTCGTTGTTTTGTCAAGCGGAATTTTTGCCCAAAGAATCCAAGCGGATTTTTCAGCGATTGGAGCATGAGAATTTTCTCAAAGCGGCTGCCGGTTGGAGCAAAGGCCAGTTCGCCGACCAGTTAGCTTACTTCCAGTGCGAACTGATTGCACTGCATCCGTTTTACGAGTTGAATGGTCGTATCACCCGCTTATTTTTTGATCTGATTGCGGTATTCAATGGCTATGATCCAATTGATTACAGCCATGCCATACACCTTGCTGATAAAAATACAAGCAGTTATATTCAAGCCTCAATTGAATGTGTTCAACAGGCCAATAATACCCCTCTTCGACAGATTATTTTTGAAGGATTGAAGAAATCTGAGGGAAATCCATGAGTGATTACAAGCCTTATCCGGCATACAAAGATTCCGGGGTGGAGTGGTTGGGGAAAGTGCCGGATGGGTGGAAAGTAAAACCGCTTTGGACAGTAACTACTGTCAATAATGATGAGCGCGATAGAAATATTAAAGACCTAGATGAAATTGAATATGTCGATATTTCTTCGGTAACTTTGGAGTATGGAGTTTCAAATCCAACTCGGATGTTGGCAAAGGATGCTCCAAGCCGCGCTCAGCGTAAAGCAAAAAGTGGCGATGTTGTAATATCGACAGTAAGGACGTATCTGCGGGCAATCGGCAAAGTACTTCCAGAACATGAGGCCGCGATTTTCTCAACTGGGTTCGCAATAGTGCGTTCATCAAAAGAAATTACGCCTAGTTTTCTCTATTACGCTTTATTGTCAGAATACTTTCTTTCTGAAGTTGAGGCTCGTTCAAATGGGATAAGTTATCCAGCAATTAATGCTTCTGATCTGTTAAAAATAAACATCGCCGTCCCTCTTCTTGAAGAACAAATAAAACTGACACAACTCCTCGACCGCGAAACCGTCCGCATTGATGCACTGGTGTCCAAGAAAACCCGCTTCATTGAGTTGCTGCGCGAGAAGCGGCAAGCCTTGATTACCCAAGCCGTCACCCGAGGACTAGACCCAACTGTCAAAATGAAGGATTCCGGCGTGGAATGGTTGGGGGAAGTACCGGAACATTGGGAAGTTAGAACGCTTAAATACATTACTAATTTCTGCGGTGGCGGCACTCCTATCAGGGATAACTTGTTATTCTGGAATGGGGATATACCATGGGTTTCGCCCAAAGACATGAAAGTCGAAGCAATTTGTGAAACCGAAGAAAATATTACTCAAGCTGGCTTATTAAACAGTGCCGCTAGACTTGTGCCACCCAATCAGATTTTGCTTGTAGTCCGTTCTGGTATACTTAAGCACACAATTCCAATAGCAATTAACTTAATTCAAGTAGCTTTGAATCAAGACATGAGGGCGTTATTCTTTAATCACAATTTATGCATTGGAAAATTTTTCTTGCGTTGGGTTCAGGGTTTTAATAATGACTTATTACAGGCTTGGCGGAAACAAGGAGCCACAGTAGAAAGTATCGAACAGGATTATCTTTCTGATACGATCATTCCACTTCCTTCGATTGCAGAACAGCAGGGCATAGTTGCCTATCTCGACCATGAAACCACCCGCATCGACTCCCTCATCACCAAAACCCAACACAGCATAAACCTCTTGAAAGAACGCCGTGCCGCGTTGATTACCGCCGCCGTCACCGGGCAGATTGATGTCAGGAACACAGCATGAAATTTGAAACCTTTCAGGCAGGAGTATGGCGGCAGCGTTATCAGTATAAAAGCTTTGAACCTGTGCCAGTAAACCATGAATGGTTATGGGAAGACCCGACCATCAATGCGCTCTTGGAGTCAGCCAACCGGGCGTTAGGAGAACTCAATGCCTTTTCATTGATCGTACCGGATATTGACCTATTCATCGAAATGCACGTTGTCAAGGAAGCACAGACTTCCAGCCGGATTGAAGGCACTCAAACGGGTATTGATGAGGCATTGATGTCAGAAGAACAAATCCAACCGGAGAAGCGCGATGACTGGCGTGAGGTGCGCAATTACATTGATGCAGTGAACGCGGCGATTGCCGAACTGAACTCTTTGCCATTGTCGAATCGACTACTCAAGAAAACCCACGAAATTCTTATGCGTGGAGTGCGTGGCGAACATAAGCAGTCGGGGGAATTCCGGGTAAGCCAAAACTGGATCGGTGGCTCCAATTTGATGGATGCAGTGTTCATTCCCCCACATCCAGACGGAGTGCCAGAGTTGATGGGAGACTTGGAGAAGTTTTGGCATAACGAGGCCATCACTGTACCCCATTTGGTGCGGTTGGCGATCAGCCACTATCAGTTTGAGACCATCCATCCATTTTTGGATGGCAACGGGCGTATTGGAAGGCTGCTGATTCCTTTGTATTTGGTTAATTACGGTTTGCTGGCCAAGCCCTCGCTATATCTTTCTGACTTTTTCGAGCGCAACCGAACCAGCTACTATGACGCCTTGATGCGGGTGCGCGTTTCCAACGACTTGATCCATTGGGTCCGTTTTTTTCTCACCGGAGTGGGGGGGACGGCCACCAAAGGCCGTGAAGTGTTCCGGCAGATTCTAACATTGCGAACTGAAGTGGAGCATGCAGTACTGGGTTTGGGTAAACGTGCCATCAATGCCAGACAAGCACTCAATTTGTTGTACCGAAAGCCGGTTGTTTCGGCAATGGATGTGGAACAAGCGCTATCGGTGAGTTCGCCAACAGCGAATGCCCTCATCCGCGATTTGGAGCGATTGGGAATTCTGCGCGAGATTACCGGCCAGCAAAGGGGGCGGGCTTATGCTTTTGATCGTTACCTTAGATTGTTCGTTAGTTAAGGGAAACGGCTTTCCCTTAACTAAGCGCATCGCTTAATTAAACTTGATAAGGATTCTGTATGCAGCAAACCCACCACGAATGCAAACTGGAACAACATATCGTCGGCCAATTGGAATCCGCCGGCTGGCTGGTCGGGGATTCCGCACACTACGACCCGGCCCGCGCCCTCTACCCGGAAGATGTGTTGGCTTGGCTAAATGAAAGCCAGCCCGAGGTGTGGGACAGGCTGCATAGGCTCCATGGCGCAAATACCGAAACTGCCCTGCTCGACGCACTGCGCAAAGCCTTGGACAGCAAAGACGGCGGCACGGTGGCGGTGTTGCGGCGGGGGTTCTCGCTGGCGGGGGGCGGGGCTTCGCAAGTGGGTGCGGGCAATCTCCAAATGTCCCAAGCCCTGCCGGAAGACGGGCGCAATGAGCAAGTATTAAAACGCTACGCCGCCAATCGCTTACGGGTCGTCGCGCAATTGCGCTATTCGTTGGAGTCCGGCAATTCGATTGATTTGGTGTTCTTCATCAACGGTATAGCCGTTGCCACCGTGGAGCTTAAAACCGACTTCACCCAGTCGGTGGATGCCGCGATGCTGCAATATCGGCAAGACCGCCCGTTGAAGAACGAGAACACCGGAAGGGTGGAGCCGCTGCTGGCATTCAAACATGGGGCGGTGGTGCATTTCGCGATGAGCGATAGCGACATTCGCATGACGACCCGGCTGGCCGGCGAGTCCACGGTGTTTCTGCCGTTCAACCAAGGTAATGACGGCGCGGCGGGCAACCCACTTAGCAATATTGGCGGTTATCCGGTGAGCTATTTTTGGCAACGGGTATTGGTCCGCGACAACTGGTTGCGCATCTTCCACCGTTTCGTGGTGCTGGAAAAGAAACCGGCTGAGGATGCCAGTGGCAGGCCATACACCAAGGAAACCCAACTATTTCCACGCTTCCACCAGTGGGAAGGCGTGGGCAAGATCGTTGAAGCGGTGCGGCTGGAAGGGGTGGGGCAACCGTATTTGATCCAGCACAGCGCCGGTTCCGGCAAGACCCACACGATTTCTTGGACGGCGCATGAACTGATCCGCCTACGCCGACCGGATGGCGAGCCTTACTTCCATAGCGTCATCGTCGTGACCGACCGCACGGTGCTGGACCAGCAGTTGCAGGAGGCGATTGTGCAAATCGAGCATCAAACCGGCGTGGTCTGTGCGATTGACAAGCAGAAGTCGGGCAAGCCGAAAAGCCAGCGGCTGGCGGAGGCGATGTTGTCCGGTGCGCCGATTATTGTGGTGACGCTGCAAACCTTCCCCTATGCCCAAAACCTGATCCTGAGCGAAAAAAACCTCCGCGACCGTCGCTTTGCCATCCTGATTGATGAAGCGCACAGCAGCACTGGCGGCAGCACGGCGGATGATTTGCGTTATGTGCTGACCGGACAGAGCGAGGAGGAATGGGAAAAGCTGTCCAAGGAAGAACGCCTGTCTGTGTGGCAATCCTCCCGCCAGCGTCCCGGCAATGCCAGTTACTTTGCCTTTACAGCGACCCCTAAGCATTCCACCCTGTCGCTGTTTGGCCGGCCAAAAAATCCTAGCCTGCCACCATCAGCCATCAACCCGCCTGTGCCGTTTCATCTTTACACTATGCAACAGGCCATTGAGGAGGGGTTTATTTTGGATGTGTTGCAGAATTATATTCACTACGAATTGGCCCTAAGAATCGGTACGGCTGATGCGGATAAGCGGGTGGACGAGAAAAGCGGCAAACGGGCCTTGGCGAAGTGGCTCTCGCTCAATCCCACCAACATAGCAAAAAAGACCGAATTGGCTGTGGAGCACTTCCGCACAAAAGTGGCCCATCTATTGGGCGGCAAGGCGAAGGCCATGATTGTGGCCCCTTCGCGGGCGGCGGCGGTGAAATACAAGCTAGAACTGGAACGGTACTGCGCAGTTAAGGAGTATGTTGGCATTCATGCCTTGGTGGCATTTTCCGGGGACGTGCCAAACAAAGAATTGAACGAAAGCGGGTATGCCGAAACGCATCTTTTCAATGAGTCCAACATGAACCCCGGACTCAAAGGGCGCGACCTGCGCAAAGTATTCGACACGCAGGAATATCAGCTATTGATCGTCGCCAATAAGTTTCAAACCGGCTTCGACCAGCCCAAGCTGGTGGCGATGTACTTGGATAAGAAGATAACCGGCGTGGAAGCAGTGCAAACCCTCTCGCGCTTGAACCGCATTTATCCGGGCAAGGACAATCCGTTTGTGATCGACTTCGTGAACAAGCCGGAAGAGATTTTGGCGGCATTCAAAATGTTCTACCGCGATGCCCAAGTTTCCGATGTGCAAAACCCGGCTATAGTTTACGACATCAAGCAACGCTTGGACGGGATGCTGCTCTACACCTCCGCCGAAGTGGTGGCGTTTGGCGCAGCCATTGTGGACAAACCCACACATCAAAAACTATATGCGCTAACCCAGCCTGCCACGGACCGTTTCAACGCCAAGTTCAAAGAGTTGGACGGAGTGATCAGGAAATGGGAAAAAGCCTATGCAGAAGCTAAAACCAGTGATGATGAATTAGGCATGAAACAAGCCGACGCACAGCGGGCGGAATATGCCAAGGCATTGGATGAACTGATGATCTTCAAGGAAAGCCTGGCCAAGTTTGTGCGCGTCTATGAATATGTCGCCCAACTGGTGGATTTTGGCGATCCAGCCTTGGAGGAATTTGCCAGCTTCGCCCGGCTATTGCGCAAACGCTTAAAAGGCATTGCACCCGAGCAAGTGGATTTGGAAGGCTTGAAACTGACCCATTACAAGCTGAACAGGGACAAAACGCTAGGCGGTGTGGCAGACGGCGGCAACAAACCCTACCAATTGACACCTATCACCGACAATGGCCTGCGTGAAGCGCATGACCTGGGGAAAAAATACATTTCCGAGTTGATCGAAAGGCTGAATCGCTTGTTTGGCAAGGATATTAGCGACAAAGACAAAGTGGCCTTTGTTATTCATGTTTCGGAGAAGTTGCGCGATGATCCTGCTGTGATGGCACAGGTGCAGAACAATCCTTTAGAGCAGGCGTTGAAAGCCAAGCTGCCAGATGCGGCGATCAAGGCGATAGTCGAGGCCATGGTCACACACAAACAGATGGCAGAGAGGCTATTAAGCGATGACGATACCCGAGAAACCTTTATGTCGGTGTTGTATGACATGCTGAAGCAGGACGTAAGCGCGGATTTGTTGAGGGCAGCGCGGGAATAATGGGCCAATCAACTGCCGTTTTTAGGTTAGGTGATTTCCAATAATGAATCCACCAAAACCGAAATCAATTGTCCACGAAAATCACGAACAATTCCTCCGCAAATCACCTTGCCAAGCTGGGGCTTGGCGTTCCTTCCAGGTGCGCCAAGCCCCAGCTTGGCCTTTGGATGGGATGTTCTTTATTGGATATCACCTTAATGCGCCGTCGCCCGTTGAATACCTTCAAACGCCACCTCCGCCATGAAGCCAATTTCCTCCGGCGTGATCACATAAGGCGGCATGAAGTAGACCACATTGCCCAAGGGCCGCAGCAACACGCCCCGTTCAAGTCCATGGCGGTATACCGTCAGGCCACGGCGTTCGCGCCAGTCGTAGGGTTCGCGGGTTAGTTTGTCCTTGACCATTTCTATGGCCAGTATCATGCCCGTTTGACGCACTTCGGCAACGTGGGGGTGATCTGAAAAAGATTTGGTTGCTTCAGCCATCACACCGGACAGGACGCGATTACGCTTCAACACATCATCCTTCTCGAACAAGTCCAAGGTCGCCAGACCCGCCGTGCAGGCCAGTGCATTGCCGGTGTAGCTGTGGGAGTGCAGGAAGGCTTTTTGGGCTGTGTAATCACCATAAAACGCCTGATAAATCCTATCCCTTGTCAACACGGCGGAAAGCGGCAAATAGCCTCCGGTGATGCCTTTCGACAGGCAAAGAAAATCGGGTGTGATACCGGCCTGTTCACAGGCAAACAGGGTCCCCGTCCGGCCAAAGCCGACGGCTATTTCATCGGCAATCAAATGGACACCGTAACGGTCGCAAGCTTCCCTCAGCCGGGTTAGGTAAACGGGGTCGTACATGCGCATGGAACCGGCGCACTGCACCAAGGGTTCTACGATGACGGCGCATACTTCATCGGCGTGTTCTGCTAAAATAGACTCCATTTCCAGAAATTTGCGGGTGGAATGCTCCGCCCACGACTCACCTCGTTCAAGATTGTAACAATCCGGCGATGGCGCAGTGATGGCTGTCATCAGCAACGGGGCATAGGTTTTCTTGTACAAATCCACGTCGCCCACCGCCAACGCACCCAAGGTTTCCCCGTGATAGCTGTTTGCTAGCGTGACAAAACGGGTTTTACGGGCTTGGCCGGCATTAAGCCAATAATGGAAACTCATTTTCAACGCCACTTCAATGGCAGAGGAGCCGTTGTCGGCGTAGAAGCAGCGGGTTAAACCAACAGGGGCTAGTGACAGGAGCCTTTCGGCCAGGCAAACGGCGGGTTCATGGGTAAACCCGGCAAGCAGGACATGTTCCAAGGTCTCCAGTTGCCCACGCACAGCGGCGTTAATGTAGGGGTTGGCATGACCAAACAAGTTCACCCACCATGAACTGATGGCATCCAAGTAACGTTTGCCGTCGAAATCTTCCAGCCAAACGCCATGTCCACGGCGGATGGGGATGACAGGCAGGACTTCATGATCCTTCATCTGGGTGCAGGGATGCCAGATGACGGCTTGGTCGCGTTGGGAGAGATTTTGGTTATTCACTGATGTTACGCAAACGCGAACGGCCGTAGCCCGGATGGAGCAGCTTGGTGAGCGCAAATCCGGGTTGTGTCCACGTTCTCCCGGATTACGCCGCAAGCGGCTCCATCCGGGCTACAATGCAGAGATTCACAAACGTCTTTCGATCCGTTCAATGCGCTGTTTCAGGCTGAGAATCTAATCACGGTCAGAAGCCGATACCGCCAAATTGCCAGCTAAGGATTGTTCCACATATCCGAGCCGAATCTCAACCCGGTTAAAGCCATCGCGCACTTCACTGCGAAGACTAGTCATGTCGCCGCGCAGTTGCCGTAAAATTTCAAGCACTAGGTTTTCAGTGTTATCGGTCATTGCAAATTCCTCTTCGAGTTTATCGCTGATGTTAGGTGATTTCCAATAATGAACCCACCAAAACCGAAATGAATTGTCCATGAAAATCACGAACAATTCCTCCGCAAATCACCTTGCCAAGCTCGGGCTTGGCGTTCCTTTGGTAGCGCCAAGCCCCAGCTTGGCCTTTGGATGGGATGTTTTTTATGGGTTATCACCTTACTAACAGTGATGCTAAATCGCAGTGTTGTAGCCCGGATGGAGCCGCTTGGCGAGCGAAAATCCGGGAGAACATGGCACCCCCCAAATTTCGCTGCACTTCATCCGGGCTACGGCCTATACAGTTCCGTAACATCTATCAATCAATTTTCAACACCAGCTTTCCGGTCACGTGACCTTCTTCGATCAGCGCGTGTGCCTGGGCGGCCTCAGCTAAGGCGAAGGTCTTGCCCACATGGATTTTCAGCTTGCCTTGGTCGATCCATTTTCCACATTGGTTCAGCATGTCTACTTGCAGGTCATGGCCGACGTTCAGTTTGCGTAGCTGGGGGGTCAGCATCAGTTCAAAACCAATGCGCAAATTTCTTAGGCGCGCTTCTTTAAGGCTGGCATTGCCGATTTCAAGCAAGGTGACTATCGTGCCAAAATAGGCGGTGCAATTGATGCTGCGTTCAAAAACCTCCGGGCCCACCGATTCCAGAACCACCTCAGCTCCTCTACCGTCGGTCAATCGGTTGACGGCTTCGACAAAATCCTGGTCCCGGTAGTTGATTACCTCGTCGGCACCCCAAGACCTTGTCAGTGCGACTTTGTTATCAGTTCCAACGGTTGTAATGACTTTTGCCCCGTGGAGCCGGGCCAATTGTATGGCGACATGCCCAACACCGCCTGCACCGGCGTGAATCAGCGCGGTATTGGATTCCTGTAGCCTAGCCCGGTCATACAGTGCGCCCCAGGCGGTAATCAATACCAAAGGCCCCGCTGCCGCTTCTTCAAAGCTGATAGTCTTGGGCATATGGGCGACCCAGCGCTCGTCCAGAACATTGTACTCGGCATAATTTCCTTGATCGCCGCCCAAGCCTCCATGGCAATACCATACGTTGTCGCCGACCTTGAATTTGCCGACTGCGCTTCCTGTCTCCACCACCACACCCGCACCATCGCAGCCCAAAACCGCCGGGAGGGCATTGTCATAGAATACGCCGCGCCTACGCAGCTTGGTGTCTACTGGGTTAATCCCGGCGGCTTTCAAGCGTACTTTGATCTGGGTCGGTTCGGTAATCGTGGGTTCGGGAATATCCGCTAAAGTTAGGAGTTCTGGCCCACCTGTCTGAGTCATCAGTATGGCTTTCATGGATAACCTCGTAGTGAT
Organism: Candidatus Methylumidiphilus alinenensis; assembly: GCA_003242955.1. Taxonomy (GTDB): domain Bacteria; phylum Pseudomonadota; class Gammaproteobacteria; order Methylococcales; family Methylococcaceae; genus Methylumidiphilus; species Methylumidiphilus alinenensis. The sequence continues at coordinate 22,628 of QJPH01000143.1, read as the reverse complement.
TTTTTATTTGAATCTTTCAATAATCGCATAAGCAGAGTGGTTATGAATGGATTCAAAGTTTTCGGTTTCCAGTTTATAATAAAGAATAGCTTTATTTTGATTAAGGTCGTTGGCGATATCGCGGACAATGTCCTCTACAAACTTCGGGTTGTTGTAGGCCCGCTCGGTGACATATTTTTCGTCGGCACGCTTTAACAGGCCATAAATTTGACTTGATGCCTGCCTTTCGATGAGATCAATCAAATCCTCCACCCATAAGAGTTCCCTAGGTTGCACCGTCAAAGTCACATGGGAGCGCTGGTTATGCGCCCCGTAGTCGGATATCTTCTTGGAACAGGGGCAAAGACTGGTGACTGGAACGACCACTTTAAGCCAAAGTTTAGACAAACCTGCTATCCATTCGCCCGTTAGGGTGACCTCGTAATCCAGCAAACTGGGCACACTGGTTACTGGCGCCTTCTTCCGAATAAACAACGGGAAGTGGGTTTCGATGTAAGCATGGTCTGCTTCGAGCCTAGATGCCATATCGCTGATGACTTGGGGAAAAGTACGGATGTCCAACTCCCCTAGTTCTTCGTTGAGAATTTCGACGAAGCGGGACATATGGGTTCCTTTCTGTTCGTGTGACAAATTGACGGTCATGTCGAACATGGCCACGGTGGCTTGCAATTCGCCGTCGCGTTGCCGGAAAAGAACAGGATGGCGTATGGACTTTATACCAACCCGGTCAATGTCGATCCGGCGGGTATCCTCGCTGTTTTGGACATCTTCGATGGTTTTATTTGCGCTATGGACGGACATGAAAAATCGGTGTTAGGTGACTATATTAGTTGGGATACTAAGCGATTGGATGATATAAGACAACAATAAGACATCAGTTTTCCGGTAACTCAGAATTTGAAGAAATGATTACGATAAAATTGCAACTCGGCGATAGATTCCAGAATGTCATCCATGGCCAAATGATTGTTCGATTTTTTGACACTTTTCTTAATTTCCGGTGCCCAGCGGGCGGCTAGTTCCTTGACGGTACTGACATCCAAATTTCGGTAGTGGAAAAAAGCTTCGAGTTTTGGCATGCACCGGTAGAGAAAACGGCGGTCCTGGCATATGCTATTGCCGCATAGGGGCGAAGTTCTCGGGGGTGTCCAAGCACTAATAAATTCCAATGTCAGTCGCTCGGCTTCGGCCTCGTCCACCGAACTATCCCTGACCCGTTGAATGAGGCCGGAACCTCCGTGGTGTTTTTGGTTCCAATCATCCATGGAAGCTAAAGATGCCTCGGGTTGATGCACTGCCAAAACGGGTCCTGTAGCCAATATATTGAGGTTTTTATCCGTTATTGCCGTGGCAATTTCGATGATCACATCGTTGTTTGGGTCGAGCCCGGTCATTTCCAAGTCGAGCCAGATCAGGTTTTGCGGGTCTTGTGCCATTTTGTTGCCTTGTTAATCCAGTGCCTTAAGGATAACATCCCTTCAAAAAAAAGCGGCATTCCATTTCCAAATTAATCCAACAAGGTTTACCAATGAATGCATTTACAATAATTTTTCTGTTCGCTGTCGTCATATCCTATGGCGTGGAATATTGGTTGGCAAGACGGCAATGCGCCTATGTCCTAGCCCATCGCGATTCGGTTCCGGTTGCTTTCCGCGACAGCATTACGCTGGAGGCACACCAAAAGGCGGCCGATTATACTCTAGCCAAGGCCAAGCTTGGCGAAGTTGACCGTGCGGTCAGCCTTGCCGTACTGATGCTGTTTACGCTGGGCGGCGGCATCGACCGGGTGGCAGAATTTTGGATGGGGTTTGAATGGCCCACGATCTTGACTGGAGTGACCGTCATTCTATCCACTTTGCTGCTGATACAATTAATTGATTTGCCAATCAGCATTTATATGACCTTCGATCTTGAAGATCGCTTTGGCTTCAATCGTAATACGCCTTTACAATACGCCAAAGACCATTTATTGCAACTGGCTTTAGGGCTAGCCATCGGTGGGCCGCTATTGGCCTTGATCTTGTGGGTGATGGGAACGGTAGGGCCGTTGTGGTGGGTTTTGGCTTGGGCAATCTTGCAAAGCTTTTCGATTTTAATGAGTTGGGCCTTCCCCACATTGATCGCGCCGCTGTTCAATAAGTTTTCACCATTGGAGGATGCTACCTTGCGCGAACGCATTGAAGCCTTGCTGGGCCGTTGCGGCTTTCATAGCAAGGGCATCTTTGTCATGGACGGTTCCCGCCGCTCAGGCCACGGCAACGCCTACTTCACTGGGATTGGCAACAACAAGCGAATTGTGTTTTTCGATACCTTGGTCAATTCCCTCAGCCATGAGGAATTAGAGGCGGTGCTGGCCCATGAGTTGGGACACTTCAAACGCAAGCATGTGCTGAAAATGCTGATCACCAGCGCCGTCATCAGCTTGGTAGGGCTCGGGCTGTTGGGTTGGTTGATGGGGCAAAACTGGTTTTACGAGGGGCTGGGGGTGAGCCAGCAATCCAATTCAACCGCTTTATTGTTGTTCATGCTGGCAATGCCTTCGTTTACGCTGTTTTTGCAACCGACGATGGCCTATTTCCAGCGCAAGTTCGAATTCGAGGCAGACGATTTCGCCTCCGTTTACGCACGTCCACGCGATCTCATCAGCGCCCTAGTCAAGCTCTACCGCGACAACGCCAGCACACTGACGCCCGACCCATTATACTCGGCATTCCATTACAGCCACCCACCGGCCGCCATTCGCATCGCCAATTTAGAATCGAAGTCCTAATGAAAGGAAAAGGCCGCCGCAATTCACCACAACACCCCAAGGCCGGCACGCCTTCCCCAAGCTCTTGGCTAGAAGGTCTGGTCATCTCACATTTGGGGCAGGGTTTGGCGGTGGAAACGCCGGACGGCAACATCATCTTATGCCAAACCCGCCGTCGCTTAGGCGATGTGGCGGTCGGCGATAGGGTGAAGTGGGCACCTAGCGAGGATGGGGTGCAAGGCCGGGTGGAAGAAGTCCTGCCGCGCAGTTCCATGCTCATCCGCCCTGGTTATGCGGGTAAGTTAAAGGTGGTGGCAGCCAATTTAGACCGGGTGTTCATCGTCATTTCACCCTCCCCGGCACCGGATTGGTTGCTGGTCGATCAATATCTGGCGGTGTGTGAATTTCGCCAGATTCCCGCCGAAATCATCTATAACAAAATCGACTTGGCCGAGGACCGGGATCATGCACTCGCCGAATTGAATGATTACGTCCGCATCGGCTACCCGGTCCATCCGGTTAGTGCACACAAGGGACTCGGCATGGTCGAACTGAAACACGCCTTGCATGGGCATTGCTCGATATTTGCAGGCCAATCAGGCGTTGGCAAATCCTCCCTGACTAATACTTTGTTGCCGGAAAAAAACCTGCGCACAGGGGAAATCTCCGAGCGCAGTGGCCTAGGCCGTCACACTACCACCGCCGCAACGCTTTATAATTTGCCGGAAGGTGGCTATTTGATCGACAGCCCCGGTGTCGCCGTGTTTGGCCTGGCCGAAATCAAAGGCCAGGACTTGGCCTGGGGTTACCGCGAATTCCAAGCCCATATCGGCCACTGCCGCTTTAACGACTGCCGCCACATTAACGACAAAGGCTGCGCCGTGCGCGAGGGGGTGGAAAATGGCGAAATCGCCCCGGCCCGTCACCTGCGCTATCTCAAATTGCTGGATAAGCTGGCCCAGCCGGATACGGTTTGGGAGTGAATACAGCGTTTCCCATTGACGACCAGCCTTATTTTTGGCTGGTTCCCAAGCTCCAGCTTGGGAACCCATGCCTTGCAAGCTTCTGCTTGATCGTTTCTCGGGAAGCTGGAGCTTCAAAAACCGCATTCCCAAGCTGGAGCTTGGGAACGAGCAGAAAACAGGACGTTCGCGCTAATAACCATAATAAAGAGCAAGCCAACATGTCAAACTCATCTTCACATTCAGTTTCCACCGTATGGCGATACCCGGTCAAGTCAATGCTGGGAGAGGAACTCAACGCCTCCGAAATCACCACCCTAGGTGTTTTGGGCGACCGCGCCTATGCGCTGATAGACAAGGAAACCGGGCAGGTCGTCAGTGCCAAGAACCCCAAAAAGTGGCCTGATTTTTTTGCCTACCGCGCTGCCTATGTGGCTCCACCGGCCTCTGGAACCCTGCCCGCAATTTGGATCACCCTGCCTACCGGCGAAGTGGTTCGCAGTGACCAGCCCGATGTGGATGAAGCCTTGTCGCAAGCCCTGTCCCGTCCGGTCAATTTCCGCTCTTCCGCACCCGCATCGCCCGTTCTTGAAGAGTTCTGTCCCGACAATGAGGGAAAAGATAACGAGGTCATTCGGGCTGCGATAGCCGGCGACGCGCCAGACGGCACTTTTTTCGATTATTCCACCCTGCATATTTTGACCACCAGCACCATCGACCAATTGCGTGGCTTGTATCCGCAAGGCCGCTTCGAGGTCAGGCGCTTCCGCCCGAATTTAGTGATTGACACGGCAGGCTTGGAAGGTTTTGTCGAAAACGATTGGGTGGGCAAGATGCTACGCATCGGCGAATCCGTCCGCTTGCAAATAACCGACCCCTGCCCACGCTGCGTGATGCCGACCTTAGCCCAAGGCGATTTGCCGAAAGACAACGGTATCTTCAGCAAGGGTATCGCGCAAAACCGGGTGCATGTGCCATTTGCCGGAAAATCCCTGCCTAGCGTTGGTGTCTATGCCAGGGTGGTGTCAACCGGGATTGTCCGGCGCGGGGATGGGGTGACTGTCGAGTAGCCATGGATAGCAGGGTGCGATTAAAAGTGATGCGGGAGTGCAAGGCTTGCCTTGCGATGGGGTGTGCAAGCAAGGCAAGCCTTGCACTCCCGACGTAATTTCATGTATAGCATTGTCGTATGCATCAATTTAATCGCATCCGTTGACTCACTGCCATTAAGTTAAGCCGTCATACCGGCATGGATTGCCGGTATCCAGAACACAGGGAGGTGAATCTAGCCCGCCCTCCATGGCCTATAGGTTCCGGCACTCCCTGCCGGAACGACGGTTTTTTCCTTAACTTAATGGCAGTGACCCGTTGACCGCTTCCTTTTTTGAATCGGTATTTTTTGTTGGAACCGCTCTATGAATGGTGCCCCTAAAGTCTTTATTTCCTCGACGGTTACGGACCTGAAAGAGTTCCGCGATAAGGCCAAGGCGGCGGCTATACGGTCTGGTTTTTTGCCGATCATGAATAAGGATTGGGCAGCGAAGGATAACAAGCCATTGGACGAATGCATGGCGAGGGTGGACGATACGCATTTGACCGTAGCCATCGTCGCCCATCGCTATGGCTGGGTGCCGGAAGGCCAACCCGACCACAAGAGCATTTGTCGGCTGGAATGCGAGCGGACGGTTCGGCAGGACAATCGAAAAGCATTGCTGGTGTTTGTGGTTGATGAAACTGCGCCATGGCCGGACGATAAAAAAGAGGCGTACCGTTTAACCGAAGCCGCTTTGCAAGGGAAATATGACCTAATTCCCGCCCTTGCACTGGAAGTGCAACGCAACACTGCCGCATTGCAAGAATTTAAAACTTGGTTGACGCAAAACCGCATCCGTGCCATGTTTGCCACATCCGAGGAACTGGAACGCAAAGTCGAGTCCGCGTTGAAAGACTGGCTAGTCAATAACCCGAGCTTTGCACCCATTGCCAAGTCGCAAGCTAAAGCCCAAGCCAACCCCGAGCGCTATCTAGCCCAATTGTATGAAGAATGCGCCCACATCGACATACGTGGCCTGCATGTCGGCAGCGGCAAGGCGCACCGCTTCCCGATTGCAGACCTGTATATCGAACTGGACATCACGGGCGGTGGCAAGCTGAAAAACACCCTAGGCCATCCGCGCCGCGTGGTCGTGGGCGACCCCGGCGCAGGCAAGACGACCTTTCTACGCTGGATTGCCCACACCTTGGCAGGGGACCGGTTGGGTGTCACAGACAAAGCCGCAGAGAAATTACTCGGGCTTACCCGCCCACTACTGCCGGTTTTTGTGTCGATTGCGGAATGGTTGGAGCATGTCGCCCATATGAAGACCGACTCGGTTTCCAAAACCGAGTCGGTCTGCGGTAGTTCTTGGAAAGGGGTTGGTGATGCGGGTCAACAATCAATGCAACCACCCACCACCACCAAAAACCCGCAATGGCTGGTGCATTTTCTTGACAGCCAATCGGCCAGCCGGGAATGGGGCTTGGATGCAACCTGGTTCAAGGAAAGATTGAATCAGGGTGATTGCCTGCTGTTGTTCGACGGCCTGGACGAAGCCTCAGATCGCAAAACCCGCGAATTCGCCACCGAATTGCTGGAAGCCGTCGCCGCGACGTGGAAGCAATGCCCCATCCTCGTCACCTCCCGGCCTTCCGGCTATCAAGACCGCTCGGTGTTGCCGAATTTCCAGCCTAGCACTATCGAAGCTTTGAACGATCATGCGGTGGAAACTTTCCTGGACCGTTGGAGCCGTGCCCTGCATCCAACCGACACCAAAGTGGCGGAAGCCCATCGTCTGGAATTGTTGCAAGCCTTGAATGGCCGCCCCAACATCCGCCGCCTTGCCCGCAACACGGTGATGCTGACCGCCTTGGCGGTGGTGCATTGGAACGAAAAGCGTTTGCCGGAACAACGCGCCGAATTGTACGAGTCCATCCTGTTGTGGCTGTCCCGTTCCCGCGAACTGCGCCCCGGACGCGCCGGACCCGAGCGAAGTTTGGAAGTGTTGCGCACCTTGGCTTTGGCGATGCAAAATGTCGAAGGGGGCCGAAAGGTTCAAGTCACGCGACATTGGGCGGCAGAACAAATTGCCGACTTGTTCCCGGACGAGCCAGCAAGACCGACTCGGTTTTCAAAACCGAGTCGGTCTATCGCCCTAGCCGAAAAATTTCTGGAAGAAGAGGAACTGGACAGCGGCATCATCGTCCGGCGTGGCAACGAGGTCCGCTTTTGGCATCTCAGTTTCCAAGAATACTTGGCGGCGCGTGCAATAGGCGGCTTGTCCGAGCAAAGTCAACGAGCGCTTTTATTTGGAACCTACAAACGATTGTATGAACCCGAATGGCGCGAGGTCGGGCAATTGCTCGGCGGGGTGTTATACGAACAAGGCCGGAAAAAGGTGGATGTGCTGATTACGGCGGTGCTGGATGAATTGTATGGAAATGGTGGCAGCCAAAGCAAGCCACCCAATTTGGCCGACCAAGCCCGTGCCGTCGGCCTGCTTGATGGCATCGTGCGTGACCTGTCCCCGTATCAATACCAACCTAGCGACCCACGCTACCGCCAGACCTTCACCGAGGTCATGCGTATTTTTGAGCCAGAACCGTCTAAATCCGTGCCGATAAAACTTCGTATCGAAACAGCCGAAGCGCTGGGCAGGGCGGGCGACCCCCGCCTGGTTGATGATAAGCTGCGCTGGGTTGAAATACCCGGCGGCAAGTTTTTAATGGGGGCGCAGCAGCAAGACAGCAGTACATCGAATTACGAGCCTGATGCCTATGACGATGAATTGCCTCCGCACTGGGTGGAAGTGGATAGCTTCAACATCGGTCGCTACCCGGTTACGGTGCAGGAATACGCGGTGTTTATCGAGGATGATGGCTATGCCGAATCGCGTTGGTGGCTACCGAAAGAATTTGGTCGTAGGCAACAACCGGAGGATTGGCAAAAACAAGTAGAGCACCAAAACCGCCCGGTGGTGGGCGTGTCTTGGTTTGAGGCGATGGCCTATTGTTTATGGCTGACCGACCGTTTGCGACGGCTTGGGCAGTTGAAACCCACCGAGTCGATACGCCTGCCGACTGAGGCGGAATGGGAATGGGCCGCACGGGGCAACACCCCCCGCCGCTACCCTTGGGGCGATGCTGAACCCAAAGCAGAACGGTTGAATTTCAACAGTCAAGTGGGCAGCCCCACGCCGGTCGGGGTCTATCCGCTAGGTGCAACGCCGGAAGATGTGTTGGACTTGGCTGGCAATGTTTTGGAATGGTGTGCCGATGGGTATGATGGCGGGTATTATCAAGCCTGCCACTCGCAAGGCACGGTGAAAAACCCGACCGGGCAGGGGACTGGCGCGGCCCGTGTGGTTCGCGGCGGGTCCTGGAGCTACTACGCGGGGAGCTGCCGTTCTGCGTGCCGTAACGACGGCGACCCCGACGGCCGCGACGGCTACACTGGCTTTCGTTGCGCCCGAGTTCAGTCGTGAGCCAAGCCAGCAGGCAACAGCAGGCAGGCCAAGACAGGCAGACGCGAAGCGGAGCGAGCCAGTCTGACTGTCATGGCCTGCCGGGAAATTTAGCGGTAGGGTCGCACAGGGCGCAATAGCGGCTTGCCGCGTATTGCGCCGTATGTGAATGATACTCCCATCCGGCGCAATACGCTTTGCTATTACGCCCTTGAGCTTATTCCGGCCTATGAACATAAATTACACAACCGCGTAGCGGACACCGAACTTAGCCGCGGGTTTCAACCCCCGGAAATTTACCATCACCGGGAGTGCAAGGCTTGCCTTGCGAAGGTTTTACACAAGGCTGGTAACATCGCAAGGCAAGCCTTGCACTCCCGCATCACTCAATCGCACACCTCACCGCCGAGGATGGGGGAAATAATCCATGCTACGCAAGGCGGTAAACCCGCGTGTCCAGAATAGGACGACCAATAGGGTCGCAATGCCGCCGGCGATGATGGAAGGCGCGACACCCAACCAAGCCGCCGCCAGTCCAGACTCGAATTCGCCCAGTTCGTTGGATGCGCCGATGAACACCGAGTTCACCGCGCTAACCCGGCCACGGATGGCATCCGGGGTTTCCAACTGCACGAGCATCTGCCTGATAAACACGCTGACCATATCGCCAACCCCGAGCAACGCCAAGGCGGCAAGGGACAAATAGAGGTTTTGCGACAAGCCGAACAGAATCGTGGCCACGCCGAACAACGCGACACCATCAAACATCCAGCGACCGACACGGCGTGAAATGGGGAAAAAGGCCAGCGTCATTGCGGTTAATGCAGCACCCAGTCCGGGGGCTGTGCGCAGCAGGCCGAGTTCGGTTGGCCCTACATGCAAAATATCACTGGCGACGGCGGGCAATAACGCAGTTGCCCCGCCAAACAGCACGGCGAACAAATCCAAGGAAATCGCGCCCAGCACAATGGGTTTGCCCCAGACGAAACGCAGCCCTTCCAAAAAGGTGCGCCAATTTGCCGGGTGGTCGCTGGCGGCCCGTCGTTCGACGTTGACAAATAGCATGAGGACTAGTGAGGACAACAACAGGATGGCAACGATAAAATATACCACCTCAGCCCCAAACAGATACATTAGCCCACCCAAGGTCGGGCCTGTGAGTGTGGCAATTTGGAAACTGGAGGAACTCAGCGCCACCGCATTGGCAAAGCTTTCCGGCGGCACCAAGTTGGGCATGATGGCCTGGCTGGTGGGCATCATGAAGGCGCGCGCCGAGCCATACAGTGCCATTACTGCAAACACCGGCCAAACCGCTTGTTGTCCGGTCAAAGTGAAATCAAGTAAGAGTATGCCGCATAAACATTCCACCGCGTAACAGAGAAACAGGATCAAGCGGCGGTCAGCCCGGTCGGCAATTTGCCCCGCGACTAAAACCAGGATGGAAAAGGGTAGGAATTGCGCCAGCCCGATCAAGCCCAAATCCAAGGGATTGCCGGATAGGGAATAGACCTGCCAGCCCACCGCCACACCCTGCATTTGCACGGCAAGGGTGGCGCAGAAACGGGCAATCAAAAAAAAACTGAAATTGGGGTGGCGTAGTGCGCTAAATCCGTGATGGGTTAAATTGGACATTTGTCACTGACTGATGTTACGCAAACACGAAGGCCGTAGCCCGGATGGAGCCGCTTGCGGCGCAATCCGGGAGAATGTGGCGCAAACCCCCGGATTTTCGCTCGCCAAGCGGCTCCATCCGGGCTACAATGCTGAGATTAAATGGTGGGCGCGTAACTTCTCTTAATGAGACTGTGATTGGCTCTGGCCCTCTTCCACTTCACCAAAATAGTTCTTGTCAATGGCAATATGGATATCACCCAACATAATTTGTAGCTGGTCAATATATTCCATTAACTCGTTTTGTACCAATTTTTCCGGGTTGGCGGCATCAATCTGGCTTTTCAAGGGTGAAAGGGCTTGCAGCACCGCTTCGCTATGAGGTAAACGCCCCAAGTAGTTTTCAACTTTGTCCAGGCAGAAACGAAAGGCACGGGGAAATTGATTGTCTTGCAAAAGAAACTTCAGTACCGCATCCCTGCTCACCGATGCCTGCATATGACGACGATACATCTGCCAAGCCGTCAGGGATTTCAACACACTCATCCATAGAATATTTTCAAATGGCTTAAGTGCATCGGCTTGGTCTTTCTGGCTGAGGTTCAAGGAACGCACATCAATGATGCGAGTGGTCATATCGGCACGTTCGAGGTTGCATCCTATGTTCATGAATTTATGACCGGCATCATGGCTCATCCCTTCGTTTAAAATGCCTGAAATCATCTGCACACTGAGTATCACCTCGCTCAGAAAGGCATGCCGCCATTTTGGCGACAAGCCACTCGCTAGGTTTTCCCTGGCTTTAAGGTGCAGTTCATTGATCTGCTCCCAGGCTTCGCGGGGAATGATATCGCGAATGGTTCGCGCATTTTCGCGCGCACTGCGGATGGAGGACAAGATGGACCCCGGGTTTTCGTCATCCGCCAGCATGAACTTCACCACATGGCCTTCGGCTGCACTCGGGTAATTTTTGTAAAATGTTTCGTCGGCACCCGTAATGGAAATTAAAGAAGACCAGCCGGGGCGTACATGTTTCGGCAAGTCGAGTATCATGCTACCGTTGACATTGACCAGTCGGGCGGTGTTTTCCGCTCGCTCCAAATAACGGGCCATCCAATACAGATGTTCGGCTACGCGGGACAACATGGCCATTTATTCACCCTCCCAATCAACGATCCAAGTATCCTTGCTGCCGCCGCCTTGTGACGAATTCACCACGGTGGAGCCTTTTTTCAATGCGACCCGTGTCAGTCCGCCATTGGTGACGTAGGTTTGCTGCCCGGAGAGGACAAAGGGGCGCAAATCCAGATGGCGCGGCTCCACTTTGTCGCCGATAAGCGTGGGGGCGGTTGACAGAAGTAACAAGGGTTGGGCCATATAATTCCTTGGGTCGTTACGGATCAGTTTAGAAAATTCATCCAGTTCTTCCTGACTGGCCTTGGGTCCGATCAACATGCCATAACCGCCCGACTCGTTCGCGGGTTTGACCACCAGCTTATCCAAGTTGGCAAGCACATACTCGCATTCTTCTGGATTGACGCAACGGAAGGACGGCACATTGGGCAGAATCGCTTCTTCACCTAGATAGTAGCGGATGATATCGGGGACATAGGTATACACAACCTTGTCATCGGCGACTCCTGCACCTGGGGCATTGGCTAATGCTACATTGCCTTTCTTCCATGCCCGCAGCAGTCCAGGAACGCCCAAAGCTGAATCAGGCAGGAATGCTTCCGGGTCTAAGAACAGATCGTCGATGCGCCGGTAAATCACATCAACCTTGGCAAGCCCCTCAATGGTGCGCATGTAGACGCAATCATCGTCATTGACCACCAAATCCTTACCCTCGACCAGTTCCACGCCCATTTGCTGGGCCAAGTAGCAATGCTCAAAATAGGCCGAGTTATAAATGCCGGGTGTCAGGACAACGACATTCGGCCATTTTTTGTCAATGGCAAGAGAAGAAAGGCATTGATAAAGTTGCGACGGATAGTCGTCCACAGGCACTATCGTATAATCCTCAAACAGCTCGGGCAATACCCGCTTGAGAACCAAACGGTTTTCGAGCATATAGGACACGCCCGATGGGACACGCAAATTGTCCTCCAACACATAAACTGTCCCTTCGTGGTCGCGTACCAAGTCGGAGCCACAAACATGCGCCCATATGCCTTGGGGCGGGTTGACTCCCACACATTCCGGGCGGAAGTTTTTTGAATCGACCAGCAAATCGCCTGGAAACACGCCGTCCTTGACAATTTTCTGGTCATGGTAAATATCGTCGATAAATAAATTGAGCGCCTTCACTCGTTGTTTAAGCCCCTGCTCAATCCGCCGCCATTCGCGCAAAGTAATAATGCGAGGGATGATATCGAACGGCCAAGCCCTGTCGATGGAGCCTTCGTTCTCCGAATAGACGGTAAAAGTAATTCCCATTCCAAGGATGGCCGCATCCGCCGCAGCTTTGCGTTCCTGCAGTTCGGTTTCAGTCATGCCGTCGAGATGCTTTAGCAATAATTCAGCACCGCTTCTAGGCTCACCCTCAAAGGAAATTAATTCGTCAAAATACCCGTTTACGGGATAGTCTTTCCAAGTGATGGTCATATTATGATTATTCAGGAGGTTAAATAACTCTTCACCTTCGGGAAGCAAGAGGTAGGCCAGATGTCGATTTTTCCCCGAATCTGATTGTTTTAACACGCTAATGCAATCGTTTACACCCCATGGATGGTTCGATAGTTTGGTTATGGTGCAGTCATCTGTCCGTTATGGTGCGATATGAGAGCTTGAGAAATTCCCGAGCTTGGAGCAAGATTAGCTAATTGATGTTACGCACCGAACCATTGGATCTCAGTATTGTAGCCCGGATGGAGCCGCTTGCGGCGTAATCCGGGAGAACTGGCTACAAACCCGGATTGCGCCGCAAGCGGCTCCATCCGGGCTACGGCCTTCGCGTTTGCGTAACATCAGTTAGCTAATATGTATTCTACCCCTAATGGGGATCAAAAAGAGGTAACATGACTTACTGTTTGGCAATTAAGGTCGATGACGGCTTGGTTTTCGCTTCCGATTCACGCACACACGCGGGGGTTGACTACGCCAGCGTGTTCAGCAAAATGCATCAGTTTGATTTGCAAGAGGACCGATTTATAGTTCTATTGGCAGCAGGAAGCTTGGCAACGACGCAGGCGGTGGTAAATCTCATCCGGCGCGATTTGGAAAATGCGGGGGCGCCCAACAGCCTCAACACGGTGGCCTATTTATTCGATGCGGCCACCTATGTGGGAGGGATAAGCGTCAAGGTGCAGGAACAGCACTCTCTGGCGATGCAACGCAGCGGATTCAGTGCCGAGGCAACCTTCATCCTCGGTGGGCAAATTGCGGGGCAGCCGCATGAAATCTATCTGATTTATCCCCAGGGAAATTACATAAACGCCTCGCCTAGCACACCCTACTTGCAAATTGGTGAAACTAAATACGGCAAGCCCATTTTGGACCGGATGGCGGAAGCCAAGACTTCGCTGGAGGATGCCGCCCGTTGCGCACTGGTTTCCTTAGATTCGACCATGCGCAGCAACATTTCGGTGGGCCCACCCGTCGAGGTGGGCATTTATCGGGCTGACACCTTCAAGATGAGCCATCATCTCAATTTGGACACCTCCTCGCCATTATATTCCGGGGTTCAGAAGCACTGGTCGGAGAGCATACGCGCCGGTTTCAACTCGCTGCCCCGATTTGATTGGGAAGCTTAAGCGTTTGGATTGTTGAATAAACGAAGTCGAAGGAATACCGGCTCGGTTTTTTAAAACCTGGTCGGTTTCACTTTGGCACGACTTTTCCATGAACTAAAGCATTCTTAACTGATGTTACGCATTGCCCACTTGTTAGGGTGGCCTTCAGGCCACTTCGGCGGGTCGAAACCGTGTGGCGGCCTAAAGGCCGTCCTACAACAGTCTGCAAGCCGCGCTGCGTAATATCAGTCCTTAACTAAGGGTCGAGCTATGTCTATTCGTGTGGCTATCCGCCATCAAACCATTTACCGGTATGACCGGCCAGTAACACTCTCTCCCCACTCGTTTCGCGTGAGGCCGGCAGCCCATTGCCGGACTCCGATAGAATCCTATGCCCTAAAAATATCGCCAGCCAATCATTTCATCAACTGGCAGCAGGATCCTTTTGGCAATTATCTGGCAAGAGTGGTATTCAACGAGCCGGTTCGAGAGGTGCGCGTCGATGTGGAGTTGCTCGCCGTAATGACGGTGCTCAATCCCTTTGACTTCTTTTTAGAAGAGTATGCCGAATGCTATCCTTTTGAATATGATAGACAACTAAAAAATGAACTCCGCTGTTATCTGGAGGTGCAGGATGACGGGCCGAGCCTTAATGCCTGGCTGGCAACCATTGACGGTTCACGGCGCAACACGGTGGATTTCCTGGTCGGATTAAACCGCCGCGTCAACAAGGATATAGCTTACGCCATACGCATGGAACCCGGTATCCAGACTTGTGAAGCAACCCTGCAAATTGGGGTTGGCTCTTGTCGAGACAGTGCATGGTTGTTGGTGCAGGCACTTCGCCACAAGGGGATGGCCGCCCGTTTTGTTTCCGGGTATCTCGTTCAACTCAGCCCTGATTTTCAATTATTGGATGGGCCTTCCGGCCCGACGCAAGACTTTACCGACCTTCATGCGTGGGCCGAAGTGTATGTGCCTGGGGCCGGGTGGATAGGATTGGATCCGACCTCGGGCCTGTTTGCCGGTGAGGGTCACATTCCCTTGGCCTGTGCGCCTGATCCGGCTAGTGCAGCGCCGATTACCGGCAATTTCACCGGCAATGCCAAAAGTGAGCTTATCTTCACCAACAGCGTCACCCGCCTGCACGAAGAACCTCGCACAACCAAACCCTACAGCGAATCGCAATGGCAAGCCATCGTCGCGTTAGGCCAGTGGGTGGATGAGGCACTTAATGAGGGTGATGTGCGCTTGACAATGGGCGGGGAACCCACTTTTGTGTCCGTTGATGATATGGAGTCTGCGCAATGGAGCACCGCTGCCGACGGACCCCTCAAGCGCGAATTGGCAGGCGTGCTGATTCGCAGATTACAGGACCGCTTCAGTACCGGGGGCATCAGGCATTACGGCCAAGGCAAATGGTATCCAGGCGAACCGCTGCCACGATGGCAGATGGCCTGCTACTGGCGAGCCGATGGTAAACCAATCTGGCAAAATCTTAAGCTGTTGGCTGAAGAAACCCAAAGCTATGGTGCTAGCAACGAACAGGCACGGGATATTGCCCGCAAAATCGCCGAACGGCTGAGGGTTCACCCCGGTCATGTGTTGCCGGGATATGAAGACACTTTTTACTATTTATGGAAGGAAGGCGGATTACCCTCCAATGTCGATCCCTTGGCATCCAATTTGGACGACCCATTCGAACGCAAACGGCTGGCCCGTTTGTTGGTTCAGGGTTTGGGCCAACCCGTCGGCTACGCTCTTCCATTAAGCTGGGATTATGGCGACGAGGCTTGGCGCAGCAATCTTTGGACTTTCCGCCGCGAAGAAATGTACTTATTACCGGGGGATTCACCTATGGGTCTGAGATTGCCAATCGATTCTTTACCTTGGATTGCCAACCGGGAAAGGCATCAGGAGCGAAGCCTGTTCGAACCTTCGCCACCGCCACTCCGGGACTGTTATGGTGAAGTGTCGCGTCGCTTCAGTTCGTTGGTGGAAAGTCAAAATAACCATCCTGAGATACACCCGCAAGAGCCGGCTGATGATAGGAGGCCGGGGACGGGGAATAACCATACAGCACTTTGCGTAGAGCCGCGAGACGGTCGTTTATGTATTTTCCTGCCGCCCTTGACCGATCTTGAGCATTACTTGAGTCTGGTTGCCGCCATCGAGTCCGTTGCTGCGGATTGTGGAACCCCAGTCATTTTAGAAGGCTACGGACCGCCGTGCGATCCGCGTTTGGTCTGTTTACAAGTGACACCCGACCCCGGTGTCGTTGAGGTCAACATTCACCCTTCCGCCTCTTGGGACGAATTGGTCCAGAAAACCACCGGACTCTATGAAGAGGCCCGATCCAGCAGCTTGTCTGCCGAAAAGTTTCTATTGGATGGACATCATACCGGGACCGGTGGGGGCAACCATGTCACCTTAGGCGGTGCAAACCCAGCGGACAGCCCTTTGTTACGCCGTCCCGATCTATTGCGAAGTTTAATTACTTATTGGCAGCACCACCCCGCCTTGTCTTACCTGTTTTCAGGGCTATTTGTCGGACCCACCAGTCAGGCGCCTAGGGTAGACGAAGGGCGCGACGAGTTATTGTACGAACTGGAGATTGCTTTCGACCAAATTCCTCAAGGGGAAACCGCATCCCCTTGGCTGGTGGATCGCTTGTTGCGCAACCTGCTAGTGGATGTGACTGGGAACACCCATCGCTCGGAGTTCTGCATCGACAAGCTTTACTCTCCAGAAAGCGCCAGTGGCCGCTTGGGCTTGTTGGAACTACGGTCCTTCGAGATGCCCCCCCATCCACAGATGAGTTTGATGCAAATGTTGCTGTTACGGGCCTTGGTTGCCCGTTTTTGGCGCGAACCTTATCAGCACAAATTGGTGAGGTGGGGCACCGAACTGCATGACCGTTTCATGTTGCCTCACTATGTCGCAGCCGATATGAACGAGGTTGTCAATGACTTAAACCGGGCTGGTTTTGAATTCAGCAAAGAGTGGTTCGAACCCTTTTTGGAGTTTCGCTTCCCCCATTACGGCAAGATACGCTGTCAGAACATTGAACTTGAACTGCGCCTTGCTATTGAGCCATGGCACGCGCTTGGTGAGGAAGCAACCTCCATCGGCACCGCCCGATACGTGGATTCCTCGGTGGAGCGTTTGCAGGTCAAGGTCGAGGGTATGACAGAAACCCGCTACCTCGCCACCTGCAATGGACGTCGCATCCCTCTTAGAAACACCGGAAAGAGGGGCGAGTTTGTCGGTGGTGTGCGCTTCCGCGCATGGCAGCCTCCGTCGGCATTGCATCCGAACATTCCGGTCCATTCGCCTTTGGTGTTCGATATCGTCGATCTTTGGAATGATCGTTCCATCGGCGGCTGCACCTACCACGTTGCCCATCCTGGCGGACGCAACTTCGATAGCTTTCCGGTCAACGCCAATGAGGCAGAGGCTAGGCGGGTGGGACGCTTCTGGAACTTTGGACATACGCCGGGAACGGCGAAGGCTGACTTGATATTGACGGAAGAGGGCAATAGCCCGGAGTATCCTTGTACTTTGGATTTAAGGCGATTGCCGATAATTTAATCCCTAAAAGTAGATGTGGCATCCTGCCGCTTTAAGGATTTGGTCAGCAAAAAACCGTCATTTCGGCACGGATGCCGAAAACCAGGCCATGGACGGTAAGCCAGTCGGAAACTCCGGTTTCGCTTCAATTTAAACTGGCTTACTCCAGGCTACAACGGCTCGGTGAGTAATATCAGAGGCTAATAATGTTGCTCACGCACCAACGACCAAGATCATATTGCTGCTGACAACCCAACTGTAGAAGGTCACCGCCAAACCCAAGCTTGTCGTGATCCAGCGACTTTTCATCTTATGCCGGTCAAAGAATAGAAAAGCGATAAAAGCAAGCCCAGCCAACTTGATCAGGGTGATAGAGAACCCCAGACCCAAAAACTCGGCGAAGAAATTGAGGATGGGATTAACTTCGCCCAATCCAGCTAATTTCAGCCCAAAAAAGGTCACGATTCCATCGGCAATCTGCAATAGTCCAAATAGAACTATAAAGTAAGTGTTCATGTCATGTTTCTCCGAAGCGTTAGCCCCGTGCCTGACAAACCCGCAACAACAAAACTGACGTTCATCAGATACACAGGGGGTTAAAGTCCCTCTTAATCATCATTGGGTTATCCCCCTGATGATGGGGGATTGGTTTAGGCGATGATGGAAAAGGTGTTTGGATATAATCAAGCAATAATCGTGACAACTAGAGCTTAGTATAATCCCGAATCGGAAATCGCCTTAAAGCTCAAGCAGTAATTCTCATTTTGAACAGAACAGGGCGGGTTTGGAACCCGCCACTACGAATCAATGTCCCATATCCTGTTTATAATGCATTGATAATATGGAATTAACTACTTGCGTAGGGGCGGGTTCCAAACCCGCCCTTATTAATCTTTGCAAAAAAGAGAATTGCTAAAGATCAAAATACCTTGGTAAACAGCCAGTACAAAGAACCGGAGAGGAGGATGGCGGCGGGCATGGTCAACACCCAAGCCATTGCCAAATTGCGAATGGTGCTCAACTGCAAGCCCGACTTGTTGGCGGCCATCGTACCGGCCACCCCCGACGACAAAACGTGGGTGGTGGATACTGGCAAGCCAAACACATCGGCCGCGCCGATGGTCACCATGGCCACTAGCTCAGCCGATGCCCCTTGGGCATAAGTCAGGTGGGTCTTGCCGATCTTTTCACCCACGGTCACCACGATGCGCTTCCAACCCACCATAGTGCCAAGGCCCAAGGCGATGGCGACAGCCACTTTGACCCAAAGAGGGATGAACTTGGTGGATTCGTCGATTTGTTTCTTGAAAGCCTTCAGGTTGGCCCTTGCATCGGCATCCAATTTCACAGCATTGTCCTTTTCGAGGAAGCGGATAGCCTCGGAAACCAAGTACATGTCGTTACGGACGTTGGCTACCGCTTCCATCGGAATGCGGGCGAGGGTTCCTGATTCCTTGACCTGTTGGCCGATACTGCCGACCACACTCGCCAGAGCAGGCAACAGCCCGGTTTTGTACTCTTTGGTGCGCACATATTCAGCAAGGATGGCACGCGGATCGGTGGAACTCGCCGTACCACCGGCCTGTTCCAGTGCTTGTTGAGTTACTTTGGACACCGCCACAAACTGTGTCATATTCTCAATCGGCATGGCCCGGTTCAGGGCATAGGCCGTCGGTACAGTGCCGACTAGGATGAGCATGATCAGGCCCATGCCCTTTTGGCCATCATTGGAGCCATGGGCGAAAGAAACACCCGTGCAGGTCAAAATGAGAATGCTGCGAATCCACCAAGGCGGAGGCGTGTTGCCCTTGGGTTCTTCATAGAGTGCCTGATTCTTTACCAAGGCACGCAGAAGCAAAAACAACAAAGCGGCGAAACCAAAACCGACCAGCGGCGAAAGTAACAGTGAATACCCTACCTTGGTCGCTTGCGCCCAATCGACACCGCTAGTGCCGTCCCGTCCGTGCATCATGGCGTTGGCGACCCCGACACCGATGATCGAGCCGATCAGGGTATGCGAGGAAGATGCCGGCAAACCCAGCGACCAAGTGCCAAGGTTCCAAAGAATGGCTGCGATGAGCAAGGCAAAGACCATGGCGAAACCAGCACTTGAACCCACTTGCATAATCAGTTCAACGGGTAGCAACGAGATGATGCCGAAGGCAACGGCCCCGCTCGACATTAGAACACCAAGGAAGTTGAAAAGACCCGACCACAAAACGGCGAAGTTAGGCGGCAAGGAGTGTGTGTAAATGACCGTCGCCACCGCATTGGCGGTGTCGTGAAAACCGTTGACGAACTCAAAGCCCAAGGCAGTGAGTAGCGCCACCACTAGCAAGATGTAGGGGAGCCAAGTAAGCGTTTTGTTGCCGGCATTGGTGATATCGGTCACCAAGCTATAACCGGTGAACAAAAGGCCACAGGCGAGCAGGCCTAGGAAAATAATGGTGGTGACTGGACCGGCTTTCTGGTCGAGACGAGGCCGGGAGGCGGAAGAAGCCGGCAGGACAACGGTTGAAGCGTTCATATAGGCCTTTGGGGGATTTATGGCAGACCTTCTGATTGTAGACTTATAATAAGTCAAAGAGATTACAGTCAGGTTACAGATGCGGATTTTTCAGCAATTCTCAGTTTGAGACAAAACGATGATCGTGACCCGTCATTCCGGCCGGGATGACGGAATCCAGTCACAGGGATGTAAAACTACGGGCTTTAGGAATATTGAGCTAGACAGTTACGCAATCGTGAAGTTACCGTCCAAGGCTCTGGATTCCGGCGATCCGGGTCGGTTATGGGGAACAAATGCTGTAAAGCTTGGCATTCTGGCACGGGTGGGTCGTTTTCTTAGTTTGAACAGAAAGGCAGGATGCCGCCCGCTTGATCTCTTCCCGCTATGCCGACAAACTTTAACTTACCAACTGATGTTACGCACCGTACCATTGGATTTGAGCATTGTAGCCCGGATGGAGCCGCTTGCGGCGTAATCCGGGAGAATCTGGCTACAACCCGGATTGCGCCGCAAGCGGCTCCATCCGGGCTACGGCTTACACAACTGCGTAAGGTAATATCCAATAAAGAACATCCCATCCAAAGGCCAAGCTGGTGCTTGGCGCTCCCAGAAGGAACGCCAAGCTCCAGCTTGGCAAGGTGATTTGCGAAGAAGGTGTTTGTGATTCTCGTGGACAATTCATTTCGGTTTTGGTGGATTCATTATTGGAAATCACCTAACAACAGTTACCACGAATAATTTACCGTATAGGTGACAGTTTGCTCTTGGTCAGGTTTCAGCGGGACACGAAATTCAATGGTTTGGGCATCTTTCTTCTCAAACGGATGCGACTTTTCCTTAATTACCCAATTCGCCCAGCGGAACAAATGTTCGACAACGCGAATCTCCACGGGTTCTTTTTTGCGGTTGCGCAGTTTGACCTCAAAAGACTCGCTTGCCGAATGATTGGATTCGTTGACTTTAAAATCAGTGCGTTTGCGCTCCCCAACGAGGTCGAAGGAATCGCCAGTGTATAGCCGGACCAGTTCGTCCTTGGGCGTGTGGTCGATGCTGTTTTCACCGACAAACTGTAACGACTGGTCCGCGTTGTCTTGGGTGTAAAAGCGGACACGCCCCTTCGGCAGCGGAACGCCCAGATTATTCTCTTGGGAATTCTTAAACTCGCGGTACACGGACACTTTTTTGTTCGATTCGGCACCATAGCCAGGATCGCCGCCATAGGCCATGCCGACCCGCCAACCGCCTAGCTGTGCACCATCATAGACATAGACACGTTCCATTTTCACCGCCGTTGCCCTGACGAATTCGACTTGCTTGGTTTCCTGGTCGCGTAGCGTAGTCTTGTTGGCAAGGCTATACAGGTGAAACTCGTCGAATGCTTTCTCACTGACTGGCGCAGCCATGTCGGCCGGAGCAGCCATCGCTTTCATGGCAAAGCCCCGCAGCCTCTGAGGCTCTGGTGGCTCTATCTTGTTCACTTCCCCCGCCATCAGTTTTACCCGTGCATCCTTGAAAGTCTTGCCTGATTGGTTTTTGATGGTGACCCAGCCGACAAGATCGACCACATTGCCCTTCTCTGGCGAGACGATGTTGTAATCCGCCTCCCAAGTGAAACCGCCCGTCACATAGGCCAGTTCGGCATCGAACTTCGCCGCCGCAGGAGACTCAATTTTCCAGGTCAATGTCGGATTCAGCACGGTGTCATCGCCAAGAGACGGGAATATTGGCAGGCCCGGCAGGCTGAATTGCAATTTGCCATTGACCTCAATCACCGGCTGGGTGTTCGTCTTATATCCGCTACGGATGATTTTACCCTGCACAGTCGCATCGGGCTTGTTTGGCTCCTTGATGAAAAAGTCGATGGACTTCCCTTCAAACAGCGAGAGTAGCAAGGCTTGCGTCACCCGATCGTTGCGGTAGTTTTGTTCGAGAATCTGGAACTTGGCTTTGCCCGATGGGTCGCGTAATATCACTGAATCGGGTTCCAACTGCGAGACCATATCGCTATAGCGCGACTCCGACACCCCCGCCTTCAAATCAAGCGGCACGGTTTCCCGCACCACGGCAAAATTCTGATTGTAAACGGTGAGTGCGGGTTCGGCGTTTAGTGGCATGGCGGTTATCAAGAGTAAAAGTAAAAGCGGATTTTTGTATTTCATTTTATTACCTGACTTGGCAAGTTGTTTCAGCTAAACTCAAAACACCGTCATTCCGGCAGGGATCGCCGGACAAATCGGCAGGACAGCCGATTTGCACGGCTTCGCCACCCGAAGGGTGAGGGACAAGGATGTCCCTCATGCATCCAGATTGCAAGGCTGCCCAAACTCCGCCGTCCATGGAGCCTAGATTCCGGCGATCCATGCCGGAATGACGAAGTAGATGAAACATGTTTCTAATCAGGTTTTATTAAACCATGCTTAAAAACTGTCTAGGCACTTTGTAACAGTGTTGCCATCAATGCATTGCGATTGAGATCAAATGCACTGAACCATTGCATATTAATATCACAAAGTCAATAGCAATTTGTTTGGGAATATTACCTATTTTTAGCGGTGTCAGCAGGTGTGGTTTGCGCTACAATCATGCGTAAAAATTATGGATTAAGAATATGGCCATCTCCCAGAAAAACCGCTCGATTCAACTTGCCACCCCGCTGGGCGAAGATGTTCTGTTGTTTTACCGCATGCGCGGCACTGAGAAACTCGGTGAACTGTTTGAGTATGAAATCGACATGCTCAGCGAAAACGCCGCCATCGACCAGGACAAGATGCTCGGCGAAAACGTCACCGTCGGCATCAAACTGCCCGAGGGGGGTTGGCGCTACCTCAATGGCTATGTCGCCCGCTTCGGCCAGTACGAGCTTATCAATGGTTTCGCCGCCTACCGTGCCACCCTAAGGCCATGGCTGTGGTTTTTGACCCGCGCCGCCAACTGCCGAATTTTCCAGAATCTCAACGTCCCTGCCATCGTCAAGCAGGTGTTCAGCGACCAGGGCTT